>CALZMB010000006.1 GCA_945788485.1 uncultured bacterium
CCATACAGAACTCTTTGTAATTCCTGATAATGAAAGATTGTACTCTGCCATGTTTCGTTTATTTTTCTATGAATGGTTTGTCTTATATATTGTCTTTCTGATAATTAACACAAAAAATACAGTATCTGACGCTTGTCTGATTCTGAATTTTCCTGCAAAGTTAAAACAATATATTCATAATGCAAGAGAAATATCGCTTTTTTTTGCTTATCTCGCCATTTTTTCTTAATTTTGCATTCTGATAGAACTATCCATGTCATACATACATGCTTTGTCGTTTATGACATACATCAACAAAACGAAATAAAGATGAGCAAACCATTAGCCGAGCGAATGCGTCCTCAGAGCCTCGACCAATATATAGGCCAACGGCATCTGGTGGGGGAGGGGGCAGTGCTCCGTAAGATGATAGAAGCGAAAAGCATTCCTTCCTTTATACTGTGGGGGCCTCCGGGAGTAGGGAAGACCACCTTGGCCCAGATTGTGGCACACGCTGTCGAGGTGCCTTTCTATACCCTTTCGGCTGTCACGAGCGGCGTGAAGGATGTGCGTGACGTCATTCATAAGGCTGAGAGCAACCGTTTCTTTTCAACTGCCAGCCCTATACTTTTCATCGACGAGATACACCGTTTCTCGAAGTCGCAGCAGGACTCGCTGCTTGGAGCCGTGGAGAAAGGCACGATAACCCTTATCGGCGCGACAACGGAGAATCCGTCTTTCGAGGTTATCCGTCCTTTGCTGTCGCGCTGCCAGCTTTATGTTCTTCAGCCTCTTGACAAAGATGACCTGCAGACACTTATTCAACGTGCTTTGACAGAAGACGTGGAGTTGTCTAAGCGTAACGTCGATATGCGTGAAACAGGTGCGATGATGAGATACAGCGGAGGCGACGCGCGCAAGCTGCTGAACATCCTTGAACTCGTTGTCGAGGCTCAGCCGGGACACGATGTCGTCATCACAGACGAAACCGTCGTCTCTCTTCTCCATCAGAATCCCCTCGCATACGACAAGGAAGGCGAGATGCACTATGACATCGTCTCGGCTTTCATCAAGTCCATAAGAGGTTCTGACCCTGATGCGGCATTATACTGGATGGCACGCATGATAGAAGGTGGCGAAGACCCGGCTTTCATCGCACGACGCATTGTCATCTCGGCTTCAGAAGACATCGGCCTTGCCAATCCAAATGCTTTGCTGCTTGCCAATGCCGCATTCGACGCAGTGATGAAAATCGGATGGCCAGAAGGACGCATACCGCTTGCAGAAGCTGTCGTTTATCTTGCGACTTCTCCGAAAAGCAATTCAGCATATAATGGCATAAACACTGCTTTGGGTGTGGTGAAAGAGACCGGAAACCTCCCAGTACCTTTACATCTGCGCAACGCTCCCACCAAGTTGATGTCACAACTCGGATATGCCGACGGATACAAATATTCGCATGACTATCCCGGACATTTCGTGCAACAGCAGTTCATGCCAGACGACTTGTCCGGCTGCCGGATATGGCATCCTCAACATTCGCCGGCAGAGGAGAAACTGTACCAGAATATGCTTGGGTGCTGGGGAGAGAGGTACAAGGAATGATTCTCCCGGTTGTATTTGTTCTTTTCCCCGATTTATAAATCACGCCTATATACCTTTATATAATATACGCATCTATATGAGAATTACGATACTTGATGCTTTGACGGTCTGCCAGAACGACCTGGATTTTGATGAACTGAAAAATATAGCCGATTTGACAGTCTATGACGACACAAAGCCTGCCGAAGTTGCGGAAAGGGCTCATGACAGTGAAATCATTCTCACTAACAAGGTCTGTATCGGCAAAAACGAAATCGACCTGCTCCCGCAACTGAAATACATCGGTGTGCTTGCCACTGGATACAACAATGTAGATACCGCTTATGCAAGAGAGAAGGGCATCACAGTCACCAACATCCCGGCCTACAGCACAGACAGTGTAGCGCAGATGGTCTTTGCGCATATCCTGAACGTGACGAACGATGTCGCGCATTATGTCTCTGAAAACAGGAAAGGGCGCTGGGCCTCGTCGCCGCAGTTCTGCTATGCCGATTCAACTATGCATGAGCTGTCAGGCAAATGCTTCGGCGTCGTCGGCTTGGGGAATATCGGAATGAAAGTGGCTTCCATAGCAAATGCCTTCGGCATGAGAGTTTGCGCCGTTACGTCTAAGAGCCGCGAGAATTTGCCGGGATATATCGGAAAGTGCGACCTCAAGACACTGTTCAGCTCGTGTGATGTCATTTCCCTGCATTGTCCTTTGACAGATAAGACTTCAGGGATGGTATGCAAAGAACTGCTCTCTTGCTCTTCTCCTGACCTTATTCTTGTCAACACAGGCCGAGGGCCGCTTGTTGTCGAGCAGGATGTAGCCGACGCTTTGAATAACCGTCAGCTGGCTGCATATTGCGCCGATGTCCTGTCTGTCGAGCCGCCATCTGCAACCAATCCGTTGCTCTCAGCGCCAAACGTTTATCTCACGCCCCATATTGCTTGGGCTACGTTCGAGGCGCGGCAGCGTCTGAGGGACATTGCTGTAAACAATGTCGCGGATTATATAGCCGGAAAACGAGTGAATGTTGTAAATTGAAGCAATAATATATGTTTTGTCTTATAAATTGATAGGAAATTTATGTTGTTTGATGATTATTTTATTCAAAAGGTGCAAAATTATGCATAATTATTTTGTATTTACATAATTTCTAAGTAACTTTGCACGCTGAAATCACAAAAGGCAGGTTTCCGGTGTATAGCTATTGCAGTTCTATCACAAAATCCAAGCCTTGAGACATTGTGATACAGCACGGATAAAACAATCTTTAGACACCTGACGCTTATGTCTGACATGCACAATCAGGATAAATAGTTCGGGAAATATTTGTAAGAGTAAAAAAGAATAGCATTTATTTGATATGAAACATCCTTTAAGAAGTTCCGTATGCACAGAGGGACGACGTATGGCAGGAGCACGTGCCTTGTGGGTCGCTAACGGCATGAAGCGCGAGCAATTCGGAAAACCTATTATCGCTGTGGTCAATTCTTTTACACAGTTTGTTCCAGGACACACACATTTGCACGAGGCGGGACAAATCATAAAGGAAGAAATAGAGAAACAGGGCTGCTACGCCGCAGAGTTCAACACTATCGCTATCGATGACGGCATAGCGATGGGACATGACGGCATGCTCTATTCTCTGCCTTCTCGTGACATCATTGCAGATTCTGTAGAGTATATGTGCAACGCCCACAAGGCTGACGCCATGATATGTATATCCAACTGCGACAAGATAACGCCGGGCATGCTGATGGCTGCCATGCGCCTGAACATCCCTGCCGTATTCGTCAGCGGCGGTCCTATGGAAGCCGGAGTTTATAAAGGCGAGAACCTTGACCTCATTGCCGCGATGATCAAAGGAGCGGACAAGACTGTCAGCGACGATGAACTGGCGGAAGTCGAAAACCGTGCTTGTCCCGGATGCGGATGCTGCTCAGGCATGTTTACGGCTAATTCAATGAACAACCTGACAGAGGCAATCGGGCTGTCCCTTCCCGGCAACGGCACCATACTTGCCACACACGTCAACCGTGTCGAACTGATGAGACAAGCGGCTCGCCAGATAGTGAAAAACGCAAACGCGTATTATTTTGACGGAGACGACAGCGTCCTGCCGCGTTCTATTGCCACACGCACAGCATTCCTCAATGCCATGACGCTTGATATTGCCATGGGAGCATCGACAAACACCGTTCTTCATCTTCTTGCCGTAGCGCAGGAGGCTGAGGTGGATTTCACGATGAAGGATATCGACGCGCTCTCTCGCAAGACTCCGTTCCTCTGCAAGCTTGCCCCTAACTCACAGAAATATTCTGTACAGGAGTGTGGCAGGGCAGGCGGCATGATGGGTCTGCTCGGTGAACTTGCCAAAGGCGGTCTGATAGACACCTCGGTGAAACGCGTCAATGGAGCCACTCTCGCCGAGGACATCGAGAAATACAACATCCTCAAGCAGGAAATCGACCCGGAGGCTCTGCGCATCTATTCAAGCGCGCCGGCAGGAAAATTCTGCAACAAGCTTGGCGCGCAGGACACCACATATCCTTCGCTTGACACCGACCGTGTAAGCGGCTGTATCCGCGATATCGAACATGCCTACACAAAAGACGGCGGCATGGCTGTCCTCTTCGGCAACATCGCTCAGGACGGCTGTGTCGTGAAGACAGCCGGAGTGGACGAGTCGATATGGAAATTCTCCGGGCCTGCTGTTGTCTTCGATTCGCAGGACGATGCTTGCGAAGGCATACTCGGCGGAAAGGTGAAGAAAGGCGATGTTGTCGTCATTACACACGAAGGCCCGAAAGGCGGCCCGGGAATGCAGGAGATGCTTTACCCGACGTCATACATAAAGAGCATGCACATGGGAAAAGAATGTGCCCTGATTACTGACGGCCGTTTCTCGGGCGGAACAAGCGGATTGTCTATCGGACATATTTCTCCTGAAGCGGCAAGCGGCGGCAATATCGGCAAGATTGTCGATGGAGACATCATTGACATCGACATCCCTAACCGCTCAATCAATGTCCGCCTCACTGACGAAGAACTGCAGGCACGCCCGATGGTGCCGCTCAGACGCAACCGTGTCGTCTCAAAGGCTTTGCGGGCTTATGCGCAATCTGTGACATCAGCAGATAAAGGCGGCGTGAGAATCATCGACTAATATAAGGTGGGTTCTATAAATACCCACCGTCAAATTACAATATTAACCACGACAAATAGATGAATAAGATAACAGGTGCCGAAGCATTGATGCTCTCTCTGAAAGCGGAAGGAGTTGAAACGATATTCGGATATCCCGGCGGCAGCATCATGCCGACATACGACGCTCTCTACGATTATACCATAGGCGAGAAGAAATCATTCGAACATATCCTCGTCAGACACGAACAGGCTGCCACACATGCAGCAGAAGGATATGCCAGAGTGAGCGGCAGGGTAGGCGTGACACTTGTCACATCCGGCCCCGGAGTGACAAACACTTTGACAGGCGTGGCAGACGCCATGATGGATTCTACACCTATCGTTGTCATTGCCGGACAAGTAGCGACAAGTGTTCTCGGTTCAGACGCTTTTCAGGAAGTCGATCTCGTTTCTGTCAGCCAGCCAATCACCAAGTGGGCTTACCAGATACGCCGTGCTGAGGACATCGCATGGGCGGTCAGCCGTGCGTTCTTCATTGCTAAGAGCGGACGTCCGGGACCCGTTGTCCTTGACTTCACAAAGAATGCGCAGACGCAACTGTTTGAATATAAGCCTACAAAAGTCGATTTCATCCGTAGCTACATACCATCGCCAGAGCTTGACATGGATGCAGTGAGAGCTGCCGCACAGCTCATCAACAGCGCTAAGAAACCGATGGCTCTCGTCGGACAAGGCGTAGAACTTGGAGATGCACAGAACGAGTTGAAAGCATTCCTTGAGAAAGCTGACATCCCTGCCGGCAGAACACTCATGGGACTCTCTGCGCTGCCCAGCAACCATCCGCTCAATATGGGTATGCTGGGTATGCACGGCTCGTATGCAGTCAATCTGAAAGAGCAGGAGGCTGACGTGCTTATTGCTGTCGGAATGCGCTTCTCAGACCGTGTGACAGGCAATCTTGAACGTTACGCCAAGCAGGCAAAGATTATACACCTCGACATCGACCCTTCTGAGATTGACAAGAATGTGAAGACCACTGTCGCTGTCGTTGCTGACTGCAAGATTTCTTTGCCAGCCATCACGGCATTGCTGGATGAGGCTGACCATACGGAGTGGAAAGATTCTTTCATCCCGCTACGCGAGAAAGAGATAAAAAATGTCATCACTCCGGCGACAAAACCAGCATCCGGCCCCTTACTCATGGGCGAAGTGGCGCACTATGTTGCAGAGGCGACAGACAACGAAGCTATACTTGTAACAGATGTCGGGCAGAACCAGCTCATGTCGGCACGCTATTTCAAATATCACAAGAGCCGTTCAATAGCGACATCTGGCGGTCTCGGCACGATGGGCTACGGCCTTCCTGCAGCAATGGGCGCCACATACGGCGCGCCAGGCCGAACAGTCTGCTGCTTCATGGGTGACGGCGGATTGCAGATGATGATACAGGAGTTCGGAACCATCATGGAACATCAGATACCGGTGAAGATGATTCTCCTCAATAACAATTTTCTCGGCAATGTGCGCCAATGGCAGGATATGTTCTTCCATCACAAACGGTCGTTCACCCCGATGTGCAATCCCGACTTCGGTCTGGTGGCAAAAGCATACGACATACCATACCGCAGGGTAGAAGACCGCGCTGACCTTTCGGCTGCCATCAACGAGATGCTGACGACAAAAGGCCCGTTCCTTCTCGAAGCCATTATCAAGCCTGATGCCAATGTGGAGCCTATGACAGCACCAGGACAGGCTGTCGATGAGATGATGCTGAACGTAGAGTGCTGACATGCCTCACGCTCTAAGCCGATAAAAAAGCAATGTCATTCAATATTTCAGAACAGACAAACAATACATATATGTCATTGAATAAGGAACAACAACAGGCCTGCACCCGCAACAACAATCCAGTACAGGATGAGCATGAGGGCAATCCTCTCTATACCCTGCAGGTATATACAGAGAACATCGCAGGTATCCTTAACCAGATTACGGCAGTCTTCACTCGCCGCCAGATAAACATCGAATCGCTGAATGTCTCTCCTTCAAGCATCAAAGGGGTTCACAAATACACCATCACGGCGTTCAGCGATGAAGTCACGATACAGAAAGTAGTTAAACAGATAGAGAAAAAGATAGATGTCGTCAAGGCACATTATTATCTGAACAGCGACCTCTTTCTCGTTGAAGTCGCCCTCATGAAGATTGCGACTCCAGTCATGATGCGACACCCCGAGATGTCGCGTGCCATCCGTCATGCCAACGCCCGCATCACAGAGGTTAACGAGACATTTTGCATCGTTGTGTGCGAGGGTACGACAGACCATATCCTCAATCTCTTCCACGAGCTCAACCGGTTTGACGAAGCCATCCTTCAGTTCACACGCTCGGGACGCATCGCTGTCACCCGTCACTGTCAAGAAGAGGTGAGCAAGTTCCTGCATGAACGCGGCAAGGCGATTGATGTCGATGACGAAAACTGAATACATGAAACAGACCAGCCAATTTCCCAAGACGGGTATATACAAGATGTGGGCAGAACCCTTTCATTGCGATTTCAACCATGAGTTGCAATACGGGCGTATGGGAAACTGCATGCTTAATGCCGCTGATTTTCACAGCACAGAGCGCGGTTTCGGAATGAGCTACCTCAACACCGTCAACAAGACATGGGTCTTGTCAAGACTGTGCATCGAGATGACGAAGCTCCCCAAGCAATACTCATCCTTCAATATACACACATGGGTTGAGAGCGCGATGAAATATTTCACCAACAGGAATTTCCTTGTCGAAGACTGTGAGACATCAGAGCCTCTCGGCTACGGGCGTTCTGTCTGGGCTCTCATAGATCTCACAACCCGCCAGCCGCTCGATCTCCTGGCAGTGAGAGACGGTGAGATTCTTGATTATATAGAAACTGAAACCGCGTGTCCGATAAGCAAGCCCGGCAGAGTGAAACTCTCGCCTGATGCGCCTGTAGTCATGACCGTCCCCGTCCGTTATAGCGACATTGATGTCAATGGACATGTCAACAGCATAAAATACATTGAGCATACGCTTGACATATTCCCGGCAGACTATTTTGCAAATCATCTCTTGCGCCGTCTTGACATGGCGTATGTCGCAGAAAGCCGATATGGTGACACGCTCTGTTTTCAGCTTGAAGAGCAAGGCGAGACAAAATTTGTGCGCATAACCAGGCAAGATGCTGACAATGGCACTGTTGAGGTAGCACGTTGTTCACTTGTCTTCGCGGAACGAGATTGACAGCACTTCCCCTTAATTTTGAAACATTCACATATTAAACAATATTATTATTATGGCAAAAATGAATTTTGGTGGCGTTATCGAAGAGGTAATGACACGTGAGGAATTTCCCCTCGAAAAAGCGCGTGAGATTTTGAAAGATGAGACAATCGCAGTTATTGGCTATGGCGTGCAGGGTCCAGGCCAGGCATGCAACCTTCGCGACAATGGCTTTAACGTGATTGTAGGTCAGCGTCAGGGCAAGACCTTTGAGAAGGCTATTGCTGACGGATGGGTTCCAGGCGAGACACTCTTCTCTATCGAAGAGGCAGCAGAGAAGGGCACCATCGTGATGTGTCTGCTCTCAGATGCAGCAGTGATGTCTGTATGGCCAACACTCAAGCAGTATCTCACACCAGGCAAGGCTCTCTATTTCTCTCACGGTTTTGCCATCACATGGAGCGACCGCACAGGTTGTGTACCTTCAAACGACATCGATGTCATCATGGTCGCTCCTAAAGGTTCAGGCACATCACTGCGCACAATGTTCCTTGAAGGCCGTGGTCTCAACTCCTCATACGCAGTATATAACGACGCAACCGGCCGTGCCCTTGACCGCACACTCGCTCTTGGCATCGGCATAGGTTCTGGCTATATGTTCGAAACGACTTTCCAGCGCGAGGCGACATCCGACCTTACAGGCGAGCGCGGCTCTCTCATGGGTGCAATCCAGGGCCTTCTCCTTGCGCAGTACGAAGTTCTTCGCGAGAATGGCCACACACCATCAGAGGCATTCAACGAGACTGTTGAAGAACTCACACAGTCGCTCATGCCTCTCTTCGCTCAGAAAGGTATGGACTGGATGTACGCAAACTGTTCTACAACAGCTCAGCGTGGCGCCCTTGACTGGATGGGTCCTTTCCACGATGCGTGCAAGCCCGTTGTGCAGAAGCTCTACGAGTCTGTCAAGTCAGGCAACGAGGCACAGATTTCTATCGACGCTAACTCTAAGCCGGACTATCGTGTAGGTCTTGAGAAAGAACTCGAAGCTCTCCACAACTCAGAGATGTGGCGTACAGCAGAGGTTGTTCGTCAGCTTCGTCCTGAGAACAACTGATGAGTTCATCCATTCATTGAGACATAAAAATATTTATGCCTGCGACAGCAAGTATCCTTGCAAGTCGCAGGCATTGTTTTTTTTGATATGGTGATATGCGCTTTGTGTTGACTGGCTTGCAGGTGTTTATCTAAACAATGCTCTTAAGGCGGGTTCTAAAAAAAAAGAACCAGCCTATTATGCAGGCCGATTCTTCTGTGTCGTTGCAGTGGCTCGGATATGCTATGTGCATGATGTGTACGGCGTTGTGCCATAGGAAAGCATATACATTTCCGAATGCCGGTGTGTGTGTGGAGGTAGTGGGATTCGAACCCAGGACCTCTTGCATGCCATGCAAGCGCTCTAACCAACTGAGCTATACCCCCGAATGAGAATTCTGTATTTCGACTGCAAATTTAGTGAATTGTTTTGTAGTATGCAAATTTTTTGCTTGTTTTTTTCGTTTTCATTGTGTTATGACTTTATTTTTTCATCGAATTGGGAGGTTGTCATATTGTAATCGTTGTCAAAGCTGCTTCTTTAGACAGAAAAACCGAAATATCATGAAAAATCGACAATTTGTTTTGCTGTTTCATGAACTTTATTTATCTTTGCAGTTGAGATACGGTTCTTCTTGTTTGTCCAGCCATTGCCTGAAGACATACCAATTGCCGAATAGCGGAAGGGACGTCGGCAGCCGGCATATATTATAATGAGAGGAAACGGATGATGTTACAAAAAATGAATGCTCATGCAAAACTCAAAGATTATGCAAGCTGCTGTGGAGAATGATGACATCGTCGGTCCGGATGACATGACGGCGCCGATTGTCAATATTGTCCGACACAGAATTGGCACTGACGGAGAAGGCGTGACCACTCTTGTCGGCTTTCATGGCTGCGGGCTGACTTGCAAGTTCTGTCTCAATCCTTATGCTCTGCGTGATGCGTCGAGATGCAGGGTAGTGTCAGCAAGAGAGCTGTACGAAGAACTGCGCGTTGATGATTTGTATTTTCAAGCTACAGGTGGCGGCGTCACCTTTGGCGGGGGAGAGCCTTGCCTCCGTCCGGATTTTCTGCTGCAATTCCGCGGATGTTGCGGCAACAGATGGAATATCACTCTCGAAAGTTCTCTCAATGTGCCGCAAGAGAATCTCCGTCGCTTGTTGCCTGTTGCCGATGCTTTCATAATTGACATTAAGGATATGAATTGTGCTGTATATCAAGAATATACGGGGCGCGACAATTCTTTGGTGCTTGCCAATCTGTCTGTCATTGCAGATGCTGGCAGACAAGACAATTGCAGGATTAGGGTGCCACTTATTCCGCATCACAACACCGATGCTGACAGGGCATCGAGCCGCAGGATTCTGGAGAAACTGGGATTCAGAAGAATTGAAATGTTTAACTATATAATCAGGAGTACGAAATTATGAACAATGGACGGAAGACGTGCGACATTCTGAAAGCCATAAGGAGGCGCATCGCTGAGGCTAACGGCATCAGTCTTGAGTATAGGGTTTGTCGCCATGAGGGCGACTGTGCCGGAACTTGCCCGAGGTGTGAAGAAGAGGTTCGCTATCTTGAGCGTCAGCTTGATTTGCGTCGTATGCTTGGCAAGTCGGTGGCGCTGATTGGCCTTTCTGCCGGCTTGTCGGCTGTGATGACTTTGCCTTCAAGTTGCATGCAGGTTACAGGCGACGTGCCTGACCCGAGAGCCGTCGAGATGCCTTCGGGTGATTTGAGTGTTCAGCCATCAGATTCGTTGAACCAGGAGACGCATCAAGGGATGAAGGGAGAGTAGCAAGGTGAAAGGATGCTTCCTGCTAATGACGGATGGAAAGACGGTGTTATGCACCAATGAGAATATCTCCTGCGGTTTCGTCATCAGGCAATCCGTCTATGTTCAGGAGATGTTTACATCGACAGCGACAATCAAAAAAACTCACCCATATCGGCGGGTGAGTTTTTTTTGATAAGGCATTCAGGCATAAGAATATTGTTTGCCTGAAAGATATGTCGCTATATCTATTTCCTGTCTCCAAAGATACGCAGGAGGTAGAGGAAGAGGTTGATGAAGTCGAGGTATATCGTCAGGCTGCCCATAAGTGCCATCTTTTGTGTCTGTTCTGTGCTGTAAACATCTGTCGCTTCTGTCAGCATGATTCTGATGCGCTGAACATCGTAGGCAGTAAGTCCGACAAATATCACGACACCGAGATAGTTGAGAATCATTGCAAGTCCGCTGCTCGCGACAAAGATGTTCACCACTGTGGCTATAATCAAGCCGATAAGTCCCATAATCAGGATTCTGCCCATGGCGGAGAGGTCTTTTTTCACGAACAGACCTACAAGAGACATCGCCCCGAATGTCCCGGCGCAGATGAAAAATGTCTGTGCAATGCTTGCCAAGGTATAGAGGAAGAATATCACAGACATCGTGACGCCATTCAGAATAGCGTATCCGGCAAAGCATAATGCTGCTGTTGCGAAACTCATTTTGTGGATGCGTGCGCTGAGATAAACGACGAGCGCTATCTCTGCTATCATTATTCCCCAAAAGAGCAGTCTGTTAGAGAAGATAGCCGTGAACAACTCTGCGTTCTTTGCTATGCCCAAAGCCGTGAACGCTGTCATGAGCAATCCGGCGCACATCCATGCATAGACACTGCGCATCAGTTTTGGGAATGTCTTCGCGACAGCCTCCGTTCGGCTGCTGCTGTAGTTGTAATTTCTTGTGTAATTGTCCATTTTTGTTATGTTGTTTGGTTTGTTATGTATGGTTGTTTTGATTCTTTTTAGTTGTCTCGCCAATTTCAGAAAATTGTATATTGCAATCCTATCCCGATGCAGAGGATGTCTTTCAGCGGAATGCTTGAACTCATGAATTTCTGTCTGATATACAAGTCGCACGACGACACCTCATAATACAGGCTCATGTCCTTGCACCATCTCCAGTGCCTGTTGATGTCAGTGATTTTGATTTTCTGTCCTAAACCGATGTGGAACCTGATTCTGCTTGAGAAGCCGTAATATCCTTGCGGGTATCTGTCCGGCTCTTTTGTCCAGAACTCGCTGTTCAACGTAGTGTTCATCATCAGTGTGGCGTAGAGCGGACAGACATACAGATTCTTCCACACCCTTATATTCCACGGCGTGTAGTTCTCTTTCAGGGTGAAGGTCCATAGCGACGACGGTGAATGGTTTTTCGGAGTATATCCGAAGATGATGTATGTCTCCCACTGGTCATGCTTGCCGTAGTCCCATCCTATTCCGGCGGAGACCATACCGATGTCACCTGCAAACTGAAGCATCGACAGGTTGGGTATGAGTCTTTCCCATCCCTTACGCAGCCTTGCCACTCGCCGCTGATACGCCATCATGGATTTCGACATGCTGTCTTTCTCAGCCTTGTCTGCCACGCATTGCAGGCGGGCGTCAACATCATTGCCGGGTATTTCAAGCGTGTCTCGCAGATGAATCACCAGGACACTGTCCTCATCCGCAATGCGGAGAGTGTCGCTGCCGTGTGCCATGGCGGCGCATTTGGCAGAGGCGGCGAGCAGCGCGGCACTAAAAATCAATTGTCTCACACTCATATCCGTTCTTCGTTATGGTGAAAATCCGTATTTCCCTGTCGGCTGCGTTTGTCAGCCCGTAATACAATACACCGTCTCCGAATATATGTTTTATGTCCGTGCGGTGTGTGTGTCCGTTGAGGCAGAAGCCTCGCATCCGTGTGCCGGCCTTTACCACGTCCTCGTATTCGTCGGGATATGCCATATCGTCGGTCCTCAGACCCGGATATTGTCTCACGCAATACTGGAAGAGTCGCGCCACATTGTCGTTGAACTGCTCGTCGTGCGGAGGAGCGTGCATCATCACTATCGTGTTGGTGATGCTGTCTCCGAGAGCGGATGTCTTGGAATAGTCGTCCTCGATGAACGTGAAATCCGGCACCGGATTCGAGTAGTCATACTCCAGTGCCACGGTGTTCAGCCCCACGAGATGCAAGAATCCCGCGTTCAGGCTGAAGTTGGGTTTCCCGTACATCCGTTCGAACGTATGTTCTCCCGTTCCCAGACAGTCGTGGTTGCCTATCAGACAGACAAACGGGCGCGTCTGCGTTTCCATTATGTCACGTGCCCACAGAAACTCTTTCGTCAATCCGAAGTCGCTCTGGTCGCCTCCGTGTACGATGAACATCACATCCTGCCTGCTGTCGAGAAACCGCATCGCGTCGCGCATCTCGTCGTATGCCGCCTGTGTGTCGGTGATAAAGGCGAAGCATATCGTGTCCTTTCCGGCACACATTTCCTCTATGCGTCTTATTGCCTCAGCCTGTATGCCCTCGCTGCCATAGTATCGGGCAGAGTAGGGGTGATATTCCAGATTGCTGCATGCCGTCACCGCCGCCATACAGCAACAAACAGCCAAATTCCTCATTGTCATAGTCATCGTCTTGCATCCTTTCTGTTTTTCAGGTATGTTATACCCATTTTTGGACATCATTTTCCTTTTTCCCAGAACCGGCATGTTATGTCTTCCCATTCGCCGTCGTTGCGTTTGCGGTAGAGCCGTTGGTTTGTTGACGGCTTGTTCAGCGGTCCGAGATGTTCGATGTACGGCCCCACTTTTATATAGTCGAAGATGCGCTGGTCGATGGCTCGGTTCATCACCGTCCTGCCGCTATACCATGCCACCTTCAGGTTCGGGTGTATGTTTTTCAGATACATCGCCGCGTCGTTCAGGCTGTCGATGGCAGCGTCGCCGCCCATGAATGCCACGCACGTCAGTTCCGCGTCATATTTCATTATCATCTCGTCCAGCCGCCTGTGCGTCAGCTCCTCGCCGATGTCGCCCCACAAGAATTTGCTGTGACATCCCGGGCAGCGGCACGGGCAGTTGCTTATATTGATGGCAAGCGTCACTTCGTCCGGTATCTCGGCGAAGACGACACTCTCGTTTACATATTTCATAAATGTTTTTGTTGTTTTTACTTTGCAAAATTACAAAAAAAACTTCATACATCCCATCTTTATACATTTTTTAATCATCTTCCGCACACTGACATGTAATGTCTGGCTTGTGCGACAATTACGGAACACTGTTCCGCAAAGTCGGAACCCCGGTTTGTCCGTCCGCATAGTATTCACTAACTTTGCAGCCGCAAACAGACAGCCAGTCTGCAGCAGAAACCAAATCAGAAACAAACCGGAATAACAATGGAAGACAGACAGACACTCAACCGAAATCTCGCCCAGATGCTTAAGGGCGGCGTCATCATGGACGTGACCACACCCGAACAAGCGAGAATCGCAGAAGCCGCCGGCGCCTGCGCCGTCATGGCTCTCGAACGCATCCCCGCTGACATACGCGCTGCCGGAGGCGTCAGCCGCATGAGCGACCCAAAGATGATACGCGGCATACAAGAGGCGGTCACCATACCCGTCATGGCGAAATGCCGCATCGGACATTTTGTCGAGGCGCAAATTCTCGAAGCCATAGAAATCGACTATATTGACGAAAGCGAGGTCCTCTCGCCCGCCGATGATGTATATCACATCGACAAACGGCAGTTCAAGGTGCCCTTCGTCTGCGGAGCAAAAGACCTCGGCGAGGCACTGCGCCGCATCAATGAAGGCGCCACAATGATACGCACCAAAGGCGAACCCGGCACCGGCGACATCATTCAGGCCGTACGACACATGCGCATGATGCAGAGCGAGATCCGCCGCCTCGTCTCGATGGCGCCCGACGAGCTCTACGAAGCCGCGAAACAGCTCCGCGTGCCCTACGACCTCGTTGAATACGTACATCAGAACGGGCATCTGCCTGTTGTCAATTTCGCCGCAGGCGGAGTGGCGACACCTGCTGATGCAGCCCTTATGATGCAACTCGGCGCTGAAGGCGTCTTCGTCGGCAGCGGCATTTTCAAGAGCGGCAATCCTGAGAAGCGCGCCCAGGCGATTGTAAAAGCCGTCACAAACTACAACAATCCCGCCATCATCGCACAACTCAGCGAAGACCTCGGCGAAGCCATGGTAGGCATCAACGAAAGCGAGATACAGCTGCTCATGGCAGAGCGCGGGAAATAATCCCGCCTCCTTCGCCACACAATCTAACCGTCTCTCTCATGACAAGTCAGAAAATCCAAATAGCCATCCTCGCTTTGCAAGGAGCGTTTGCTGAACATCAGCAGACGCTCCTTCAGCTCGGCGCAGACACTCACCTCATCCGTAACCTTGACGATTGGAACGCATTCTGTCGCCTGAAAACCGCAGGCCACCCTTCCGGCCTCGTCATTCCCGGCGGTGAGAGCACTGCCATGCTTCGCATCATGAACGATGAAAGCCTTCTCCAACCCCTCCGCGACACCATCCTCTCCGGCTTGCCAGTCTTCGGCACCTGTGCCGGTATGATACTCCTTGCCCGCGAGGTGGAGAACGACACCCGAAGCCGCCTCGCCACCATGGACATCACCGTTCGCCGCAACGCCTACGGCAGACAGCTCGGCAGTTTCCACACCGTCCAGCCTTTCCTCTTCCCGTCAACAGACAGTGCCGCATACGTCCCCCACACAGTCCCCATGACATTCATCCGCGCACCGTATATCACGGCTGCAGGAGCGGATGTCACCGTTCTTGCTACCGTAGATGGCAACATCGTGGCGGCGCGTCAGCAGTCGCAACTCGTCTGCTCTTTCCATCCCGAACTCGACGACAGCCCCCTTATCCACAACCTCTTCCTCGACATCGTACGTCAGGCGTGATATACGCCTGACGTAACTTTTTATTTTTCCTTCCAAGAACACGCGATGTCAAAATAGTATCACCCATCTCTTGAAAAAACGTATGTATGATACAATCTTGACACCCGAAAAGCCACCGAAATTCTGATGCGCCTTCCCGACATCGGTTTTACATCGATTTTTTGTGGTTTTGTTGTGTTTTGCGTATATTATTGACAATCAACAAAATATGCGAATTAGTGTTTTTGACGGGTGTGCTTCGTTCGTCAAAAAGCGTGCAAAACTTGTTCTATATAGTCAATCTTGGCTCGTCATAATGTCTATCTTACAGCTTTAATTAGTCTATTTTGAAGCCTCACTTTGACTATTTTACAATCTGAAACAAAACAAAACTGCACATCGGATGGCTATAATTGCAACTCCAAACAGCATTTATGCGCTGACAATTTTGATTTTCCGTTATTCGCGAACGTGAAAGAAAGTGTCAGCAGGAGTGTCCATGTGATACGATATTATGTTAAAGGCTGTATGCAGCACAGCCGATGAGCATCAATACGGATTGTATATGTATGGTTGTCTTTTTTATTTAACCTAAGCCTGAAACCACATCAGTCTTTTCTGCTGCTAATCAGTTGTTTATGATTAGTGAGCTAACTCTGCCGGCAAACACTTTCTTGAGCTCTTCCGCAGTATTTCGCTCCCAACAGGCAATTCTGGTTGGCAGCTTTGAGCGTCTGCATATTCCTTTTACTTATCAAGTTTTTCTTGAAAGCGCTCGCACATAATCAGAAGATTTTCATTTGTCATCGCTATTCTAATATGTTTATAAAATCTTCTGGCAGATAAATGTTTGTCATATCCTTCGCAGCATAAAACAGCGGTGCAATGTCCTTTGGCTCAAAGCCTGCAATGCCACATCCGACAGGAGTTACGAGGAAGTTGAATTCCGGATGCTGAGATGCGAAAGCCATGAACTCGTCCACGTATGGTCTGATTGTCTCTACACCGCCTTGCATGGTTGGAATGGCGTATGACTGCCCTTGAAGTCCGACTCCTTTGCCCATAATAGCTCCAAAGTTCATTCTCGCCATACGCGCAGCACCGCCAGCATGAATGCCTTGAAGGTTTGAGCCGAATACAAAAATCTCGTTCGGTTTGAGGGAAGATATAAAGGCAGGGGTGATACGTCTGTTGTCCATATAAGATTGTACTGCTGATATTCTGTCTTCGTGAATGTCGTACAAAGCCCCGTAGCCTGGCGCTGCCGAAGGCATTGCATTATCCTCGCAGATTGCCATATTGCCTGTGTACAGTCCCGTTGCGTAGTTCTCAATGACGAACGGGGTCACAACTTCTTTCATCATTTTCTTGTAGCGTTGGTTGACAGCAGCAGGCGTCATACCCAGTTGTTCAGCCACCTCTTTCTGCTTGAATCCTGCATAGAGAATCATGTGCGCTATCTCCTGCATCTTCCTGTCATGATAATGACTGGCAACAGCTTCTGCCACCTGAAAGAGAATACCTTCCTCATGATCTGTTGACCGAACATATTCAAGGACTGCATCTGACTCTGTTGTTACCTGGTTCTCAAATTCCTTATTGTATGCCTTTAGCGCATCCAATACGACGAAACGGAATCCTCCCATCATCCATGTGGATAGCTTCATTTCCTTGGGTCTATCTTCCAACTGATGAAAGTCATGGCTTAATAATTGGATGTAGTATTCGTGTGCCAGGGAATAGAAATCAAGTCCGGTCTTGTTCTGAAGCTGGTACTTATGGTCAAAGACCGCATAGGCACGGCGACAATAACCATAGAAATACTCTTTGGTTATGTCTTCGTCAAATGAACGGAATCCGTCCAGGATATATGTGTCTTTACTGAGGTCGTTGAACATGATGGGAACTTCTTTTATCTGCAAAGTTAATCATTATTCCTCAAAAAAGTGCATTATTTTTTGCAACCATGCTTAATTTTTCCTGAAAACCTTCTTCTTTATAGGTAAAGAGATTAGAAATTCTATTATCAACCCTTTAATTTGGAGGACATAAAAAATGGCAGAAGTAATCAAGAAAGAGACAACAGTAACCGAGACAACAACCGTAACCATCGGTAAAGGACACAAGAAATCATGGAAGGATATGGCTCCCAAGAAGCAAGGTGTCCTCGATATGGTCATTGCCTTTGACACAACAGGATCAATGGCAGCATATATAGAGGATGTACGTCAGCAAGTCGCAGAGCTGATTCCTCGACTCTTCAAAGACGATGAAGACCTACGCTTAGGTGTTGTGGCTTTTGGTGACTATTGCGACATGGAGAGTAAGCATGTATATGGAGATGCTTATCAGTGTCTAATGCCTACCAATAACGAGAATGATATCATCCGTTTCATCAGGAACACCAAAGACACGAGCGGAGGTGATGGTGATGAGTTCTACGAGTTGGTCATCAAGAAGATTGTTGAAGAGACACCTTGGAGAAGAGGATCGACAAGAAGCATTCTGCTCATTTCTGATGCAGAGCCACATGAGTTAGGCTACAGCTACCAGGACTTTGTCAGAAACAATCAGATTGACTGGCGACACGAAGCACGCAAGGCAGCAAAGCGTCGCATCAAGATTGATACTGTGACCATCGAACCACTACCTTGGTATAAGGAGTTGTCTCGTATGACGAATGGTGTAAGTGCTCCGTTCAGTTCAAGTCATAAGACTGGTGACCTTGTCGTAGCAGCTACACTTTCTCGTGGAAGTGAGAAGCAGCGTATGATGTTCGACAAGATGGAAGCCTGTTGTTGTGAGCCTGAAATGGCAAGCGTTTATGCTTCATATCGCAAGGAAAGAGAGTCAAAAGACTAACTACCGACTCCTTTTCTGCCTGAAATTGAAGAATTTTTAGTAATTTTGCAGTCAAATGTGATATAGGAATTTATGGCATATACATATAAATATCCACGTCCTGCAGTTACAGCTGACTGCGTAGTGATGACAAGAGAAACAGAGCCCAAGGTTCTGCTCATACAACGTGCCAACGACCCTTTCAAGGGTTGTTGGGCTTTCCCTGGCGGTTTCATGAACATGGATGAGACACTTGAACAATGTGCCGTCCGTGAGTTGGAAGAAGAAACAGGACTTTCTGTTAGCGAGGAAGAGATTTTCGCTTTCGGCACATTCTCCGCTGTTGACCGTGATCCACGAGGTCGTACTATCAGCAAGTCATTCCTTACCCTTGTTGATGAACCTTTGGAAGTCCAGGGGCAGGATGATGCAGCCAAAGCACAGTGGTTTTCGATAGACTCACTCCCTGAACTTGCCTTTGATCATGAAGAAATGTTCGGTCACGCTTATAGCTTATACAAACTGTTAATGAAATAAAGAACTATGATAGGAGCAATAATTGGTGACATCGTAGGTAGCATCTACGAGTTCAACAATATCAAAACTAAGGAGTTTCCATTCTTCCAAGAGGATATGGAGTACACGGATGATAGCATTCTGACTTTTGCAACTGCAAAATGGATTCTTGACGGATGTGATAATGCAGCAAAGCACTATGCAGATTTTGCTTCTCGTTATGAGTGTCCTATGGGAGGCTATGGTTCTGGATTCCAGAATTGGGTTATCCGTGCAACTCGCCAGGGTGACTATAGCAATTATAACAGTTGTGGAAACGGCTCGGCCATGAGAATTGCACCTGTAGGCTGGTCATTCGATACTGAAGAAGAGGTGATGAAATATGCAAAGCTTTCTGCTGAATGTACCCACAATCATCCTGGAGGCATAGCCGGAGCTCAGGCTACTGCACTATGTATCTTCTGGGCTCGTAAGAACATGGATAAGGATTTCATCCGTAATGAGATAGAATCACATTTTGGTTATAATCTCCATCATACAGTAGAGGAGTTGCAGGAAGTCTATTCATGGGATGGTATGCCTAATGAAGAATGGAGCGGAGCAACATGTCAGGGATCAGTTCCGCAAGCCATTATCTGCGCACTTGAAGCAAATGACTATGAGGATGCAATCCGTAATGCCGTAAGTATTGGTGGTGACTCTGACACAATCGCATGTATCACAGGTGGTATTGCAGAAGCCTTATATGCAGTACCTCTTAACATCATAGAGGAGGCAATAAAGAAGCTACCTGATGAGTTCTGTGAGATCATCAGCGAGTTTGGTCAAGTTCACCATTAAACTCACAAAACAAAAAGGCAAAGATAGAATGATGTTTAACAACTTCGAATAGTTATAGCCGTCAAAGTCTTTTACAGAGACCTTGACGGTTATAATTTTTGTAATAGAATCGTGTCACCATATCTGTGGCTAACAGAGTCGCAGATATGTTTTTTCGAGGCTTACTTTGATGGTGTACTTTCTTGTCTTGAACTATAATTTTGACTTGACTGAAGGGTTCAAAATCGGGTGTTGCTCTTGACGCGTTAAATCAAGAGGAACAATTTTTCATTCAACCGTACTACGAACGAAAACTGTAACTTTGCACTTGTACAACCGGTATTTCGATTTTCGACATTTCAAATTCGACTCCAATGTCAATTGTGATCATCAACATTGTACCGTTTTTTGTACAAGTAGATTATACATCAGTAGTTCAATAAAATATAGACACATGAATAGTTCTTTATCGCATCAATCAAACGTGGTATTCCGGATGAACAGCCATGTATGGGATTACCTGTTCGGAGGTACATCAAAAGGTTGTAGCTCGAATGTGTGGAAAACGCCACAAACATCGTCTTGAAAAACATGAAGCATATTACGACTTAATACAGCGAGTATGCACATGCCAAGAACAAGATGATGACTCTTTTGTAAGGGTGTCTGTCAATGCTCTTGCAAATGCATGGGAATGGCATCGACAGACAGTGAATAACTTCCTGGATGAGTTGCAGGATTTGGGTGTGCTGTCGTTCTATACA
>CALZMB010000007.1 GCA_945788485.1 uncultured bacterium
CCGATAATAGTCCCTACTCTTACTATCATACAACCCCAACAGCCTGGCCCGGGATGCCGTCTTCAGCCACGGGGAGGCTCCTGCTGTTCCGCCTGTTCGCTCTGAAGGCTGTCAGACTCCGCTTTCTTCGCCACGTACAGCCGGCGCAGCTGCTTCGTCATGTCGCGGTAGCCGGGGCAGCCTGCTGGGTCATCCCTCTTCACACGCGGCATCACTTCAACTGTGAGATGTCCGGGATGCAGATGGAAGGACTTTTTGGGAAGCACCTTGCCAAAGCCGTCGATAAAGACCGGGACGATGTCCAGCCCTGTCTGCTCCGCAAGATAGAACGCGCCGCGGTGGAAGCGCAGGATGCGTGTATCTTCAGAACGCGTGCCTTCGGGGAAGACAACGACCGAATAGCCTTTCCGCACCTTCTCCTCAATGCTCCGGGTCATCTGTTCTGTCTCCGTCACCGGGAAATAGTCGGCATAGCGGATGATGATTCCGTAGAACGGATTTCTCCATACCCATCCCTTTGTCAGAATGATGAGATGGGGCGTCAGCATCATGACGGCCATGAGGTCGATGTGCGACTGATGGTTGCAGACAATGACTGCCGGCTTCTCGAATGTCTCGCCATGGGGATTGCTGAACGAGAACGTCGTGCCGGGAATATGGTTCATGATGTACCGCGCACGGCGCTGAAGCCGTCGGTGGTAGCGCAGCTTATGCTCGTCTGACACTCCTCCAAGCGTCAGGAGGACAAAGCCATAGACTGTCAGCTCAAATGCGGCAAGCAGGAAATAGCTGAACGAGAAGACGGTATAGGCGGTCTGTCTGAGTATATATATAGGTCTGCTCATCTGAAGGCTCGCTTTATGGTTCTGCCCAGCCGCCGGGGAAGTCCATAGACCAAGGCCCCGACGCAGAGCACGGTGTTGAGAATGCTGATGCGGAAGAAGTCGTAGCCCGGGCGGAAATGTGAGACGCGCTCTTCTGCCGGCGGATAATAGACTCTGACCGGCACTGACGTGACCTCCACTCCTGCCCAGGAGGCAAAGACGAGCAGTTCAAGCTCTGCCTCATAGCGTGACGTGATGAGGCTCATGCCGCGCAGTGCGGAGAGCGTATAGAGACGGTAGCCGCTCTGTGTGTCAGGAAGCCGCACGCCTGTCTGCAGCCGGAACCAGAAGTTGGAGAAGCGGTTGGCAAAGGTGTTCTGCTGCGGCATGTTCTCCTGCGTAAGATTGCGGCTGCCTACGATGATGCCGCGCGGATTGGCGGCCATGGCTCCGAGGAGCTGCGGGATGTCTGAAGCATAGTGCTGGCCGTCGGCATCGATGGTGACAGCATGAGTGAATCCCATGTCCATGGCCTTACGGAAGCCGGCGACGAGGGCATGACCCTTTCCTCTGTTGCTGCCATAGGCAACGACAGTCACCTTCTGCGGCAGCGTCTTCAGAACGTCTGCCGTGCCGTCTGTACACCCGTCATTGACGACAATGACATCCTCACAGAAGGCCATGACATCTTCCACAACCTGGCGGACAGTGCCGGCATTGTTGTAGGTGGGTATGATTACGCAGATTCGTGCGATAGGGGCTTCACTGCTTGTCATATCTCAAAGAGAGTTTGGCAAAGATGTCTTCGCTCCCGTCCGTCACTTTCACCATGACACGCAGCTGCCTGCCATCGCATGAGAGCTTGGAGAAGACGAACACCGGCTTGTCTTCCGGCGTGATGGGTTTCACGAACTTGATGTTGTTGGCAGCAGAAAGGATGAGTCTTCCGCCTGTCTTCCGCTCGATAATCTCCGTGGCCATCTGCACGATGCAAACGCCGGGCGTTATGGGATTGCACGGGAAGTGTACAGCATAGATGGTGTGCGCAGGATTCAGACGTATCCTGCATATATGCTCTTCTCCTGCGGACTGCTCTGCCTCTATGAAGAAAAAATCATCTATAAGTCTCATGGCTCGTTTGTCATCGGGGTGAATGTATAGTATATCTTATATCTGTCATTGCTGACTTTGACGCTGCCGTCCTCTGCTGCCGTGACTGTGCGGCAGCCTTTGGCGGCACTTGTCTTGGCGAGCAGATGAGGGATCATGAAGGCCAAGTCTGCCCTGAGGACCTTGCGTATGTACCATCTGTCGAGCGGCTTTATTAGGTTCAGGACCTTTGCCTTCTTGCTGTCGAAGGTGAAGTCAAAGGCTTTTACCCCGAACTCATTGACGACTGTGCCCACAAGGCTGCCGTCCGGGGAGAGTTCCATGATGCAGAGTCCTGTCACCTCTCTGCCCCTCACTGTCATGAGCATGCCGAACTCACGGGAGTCAACGCTTCGGACCGCCTCTTCATCCGGCAGGCTGCAAGCCTCCTCCGCTGCTGCGGCGCTTATGGTGTCGGCCACTGACAGGGGCGAAGCGCAGAGAAGCTGGCAGAGAAGTAGTGCAAGGCTAATTGATGTCAAATACCTTATCATTGATCTTCGTATTGGTCTTTACGTTGTTAAGCCTCACTGTCGTGACATCGCCCGTCTTCTCCTCCATCCTCACGATGCTGACCATGGTAAGCCCGGAATTGAATGTCAGCTCTATGAATTTGTACACCTGCTTCACCTCCTTCTTCTTCGGATACATCCGTGCGGAATAGGTCTTGTCCTTCTTGTACAGCTCCACCTGGAAGTCGGCGTTGCTCTTGAGGCTGCCGCCCGTCACGCTTTTGACTATCACATCGGTAATCTGGCGGAACATCTTGTTCTGCTTCACGTCAATGTTCTGCGTGGATTTGGACGACTTTATGCGCACCTTGTCTCCATTGAGCACAAAGGTGTAGTCGTAGGGCGAAGTGTATTGCCAGCGCAGCTTGTCAGGACGGCGGAAATACATGATGCCCTTGGAGACCATCTTCTTGCTCATCATCTTCATGCTCTTTGTCTGCTCAAAGTCGCACTGCATGGATGTCATGGCCTTGGCGGCCTTGTCCATGCGTTCAATCACGGTCTTCTGCTCCGCTGCGGACAGTTTTGTCTGCGCGCTGACGTTCAGCGACAGGAGGGATATGAGAAGGATAATAGTTGCTTGCTTCATTCTGTTATTATTTTAAGGTGGGGTCTGCCAGTTATTGACACTGCTTCGTGCAGACAGGTGCCCATCCGTTTCATAGCCCCGCAGCAAAGCTACTTGGCTATCAGGACACAGCCTGTGAGTATGAGGAACACTCCTATCCACCTTGTGAGCGGTATCTGCTCGTGGAAGAAGACTATGGCTGCAATCATGCCCATGACATAGCTGAGGCTCACCATCGGATATGCCATGCTGAACGGGAAATGTTTGATGATGTACATCCACAGTATAGAGCCGGCTCCGTAGCAAAGGCCGCAGCTGGCGAACTGCCAGTTGAGGAAGAGCCGCCGGAAATAGTCGCACGTCCAGGAGAAGTCTCCGGCCTTCGCCAGTCCGAACTTCATGAGCACCTGGCCTCCTGACAGAAGCATGCTCTGCAGCAGCGAGACGGATAAGAGCTTCAGCATCATAAGGCTTTCAGTAGTGTAAACGAGAACTGCCTGCCTCCTGTATGATTGACAAGGATGACTGCCTTGGGCGAGCTTATGCCGTCCGGCAGGTTCTCTGCATCGGCTTCATGAATCAGGTGTTCGGGTATGATGCCTTCTGCGAGACAGTGGGCAGCGGCATACGCCCCGAATGCTGAGGCGGTGAAATTCTCTCCGAAGACATGCTTGTACCATAGCCTCGGCTTGTCTCCGAACAGCTGCTCTGCAACCATGTCATACGGCGCGTCGTTCTCCTCATTGCCGTTTCGGCCTGTCATCACGGCGGTGATGCCGTCCATGGACAGTCCTGCCTTGCCCAGCATCTTGAGCACCGCCTTGCGCAGGACAGCTGCGTCTCGGCTGTTGGACACTGTGATGCCCGCCATCTCACAGAGCGTGGAGGCAGACCGCTCTGCGGAAAGCATCATCGAGACAGCCACTTCTCCGCATGGCACCATGCCTTCCTTGCCTACGTAGCCTGTCTTCTTCAGCAGCTCGTAGTAGGAATCGACCATCTCTTCGTGGCCTCCCACAAGAGCCGTGGAAATCTTGCCCAGCTGCATCTGCATCCATGTGTCAAGGAGCGCGAAGTCGAAACTGAGCGTCCCGTGTGAGTAGGTGGTATTGTAGCCGTGCTTCTTTGTGTAGATGCCCAGCGCTGAGCTGACGGTGTTGTGAGTGGACTGCATGAAGTGGGTGGGGCTTACGGTCTGCTCGCCCTCTTCTGCAAGAGCCTTGAGGATGCGCTCCGTATAGTCAAGGCAGCCGGTGCTTGTGCCGGTGACAATGGCATCGGGGTTGTCGATGCCGGTGTCTTTCATGACCTTGAGAGAGGTGACGAGGGCACGTTTCATTATGTTGCTCATGCGCCGTGCCTCATTCGGGGCCAGATAGTCGCGGAAAGACGGCGGGACAGCGTGAACATATGGCTCTGCATGAAACACAGGACACACCATCCACTGCTGTGAGAGCGGCTGCTGCATGGAGATTTGCTCCGCTGCCTGTATGTATATTCTCTTTTGTGTCATATTGCTCACGCGTCGTGTCTTGAGATGATGATGGAGGAGTCATTTCCTCCAAATCCGAAGGCATTGCTGAGAACGTGATTCATCTCCCGGCGCGGATGAATGTCCGTGACCGGCATGATGCCTCCTTCTATCGGTGTCGTCCAGTTGATGTTAGGCGGCAGGAACTGATGTTCGAGCGCGAGAATGCATATCACTGCCTCAATGCTGCCTGATGCGCTGGTGGTATGTCCTGTGAATGACTTGGTGGAAGAGACAGGCGGTATATCGCTGCCGAAGACACGTCTGATGGCTCTGCCTTCGCTCTCGTCATTGTTCTGCGTGCCCGTTCCGTGAGCATTGACATAGTCGATGTCAGCAGGCTTCAGGCGTGATACGCGCAGCGCCTCTTCCATCGCCATAGTCGCGCCGTCGCCGTCTGGAGACGATGCTGTCTGGTGAAAAGCGTCACAGGCATTGCCGTAGCCGCTGAGGCGGCACAGCGGCTTCACTCCTCTCGCCATCGCCGAAGACTCTGTCTCCATGACAAGATATGCTGCCCCTTCGCCCAGATTAAGTCCGGCGCGGTCTCTGTCAAAAGGCCGGCACTGCTGGCGGTCGAGTATCATCAGCGTGTTGAAACCGTTAAGATGGAATGCCGACAGGCATTCTGCGCCTCCTGCCACCACCTTGTCTGCAAGTCCGCAGCGCAGCATGTTGGCTCCGGTGATGATGGCGTTGGTCGCTGAGGAGCATGCGGTGGAGACGGTGGACATCGACGCGAAGTCGCCAAAGGCAGCAGCTATCATCTCCGTACACCTCGCACAGTTGTATGTCGCAATGACGGCAGCATCCTCGCCGCAGTCCTTCTCCTCTGCGTAGTGCTGCTCCCTGAGGTCCATCCCGCCCACAGTGGTGGACGATATGAGATGCACCTCGCCAAGGTCACCGCTGCTGAGCCGCGCCTCGTCAAGGGCTTCGCGCAGCGCAAGACGGCCGATGAGCGACGTGCGGGAGTGGAAGATGGAGTCTTCTGCGCCAAGCATCTGCTTCATCTCCTCATTGCTGAGCTTCACCTCTCCGACAGGCAGCTCCCTGTGGGAGGACTTGAGATGCTTCATCTCTCCTATGCCTGTCTTACCCTGCAGAAGCGACTGCAGCGTCTCAGACTTGCCCACTCCTATGGCTGAAACTATTCCTGCACCGGTTATGTATATCGGCTCTACCATATATGTCACGCCATTACTTGTTCCTGTTCTCACTGACGAACTTTGCCATCACATCGACAGACCTGAAGACTTCCTTGCCTTTGCTCGGGTTCTCAAGTTTGATGCCGTATTCCTTCTCAAGAAGGACGATAAGCTCAAGCGCGTCAATGGAGTCGAGGCCGAGTCCTTCGTTGCCGAAGAGCGGTGCATCGTTGTCTATGTCTGCCGGTGTCATGTCCTCCAGATTGAGAGCATCTATGATCTGCTGTTTGAGTATTGTTGTCAGTTCTTCCATAATTTTGAAAATGTATTGTTCTGTTATCGTATCTTTGTCTGTGTCATGCTGCGGGAAGCCGTCTGCGCCTTCTGAGCCCCGCTGCCTCCTTCCTGTGCTCACGAGAGCGGCAGGATGGCGTCTGGCGGACTGCCTATTGTCTGACGAGCAGACGCAGGTCGGCTGTGAAGTCGCTCTCTGACGGGGCGTCTATCCAGCCTGTCAGGAGCGTGTGCAGCTCTTGGTCGAAGAATGAGGTGAGAGCCACTTTCTCCGCGAGGCCATCATTCCGCTCAGGCAGGATATATAAAGATGTCTCCCCCCGGAATCTGTTCCGCAGTGCTATCTCGCCCGTGACGATGTTGGGCAGCGTATAGACGAAGACGGAAGGGCTGGGATAGTAGTTCCCGCTGTCGGCTATGCTCTTGTCGTATTCGATGTCTGAGCATAGCGATGAGGTGCTGTTGAAGAACACCACTCCGCAGTCCGGCTTGTCCGTCTCCCTGTCTGTGCCATGCCTTTGGGCTATGAGTTCTGAGGCAAGAAAGCCGAGGCGGCTGAGGATGTCCATCTTGTAGAAGCGGGGATAGTCTCCTACGTATCGTCTGTAGGCGTCTGTGAGCATCGCCTTTCCGGAGCCTTCTGTCTTCAAGACCTCTCCGTCGAGTGTGACGGACGAGGCGGTGACGATGACTCTGTGCGTTTCAGCGACTCGGCCTATGGCCTGCGGACACTGCTGCGGGCGGCTTCCGCAGTCTGCCAGGCTGAACGCCACGGCGCCGTTGCATCCTCCAAAGCCGGAGATGACCTTGAGGAAACTGCATTCTGACGTGGCTCGCTTCTGTGCGGAGACGCTGATTCTTCCCGACACGCCTCTCTCGCTGTAGCCTTTCGTCGGCAGCACCAGCCCGTCTTCAACGGCTCTCATTGTCATGATTGTCTCAAGCAGTCCGGCCGCTCCCATGGTGTGTCCGAAATATCCTTTCAGCGCGTTGGCCGGCACGTCTGACAGTCCTGCGCCTTCGATGGCTTTTGATTCCATCTGGTCGTTATACATCGTGGCGGTGCCATGCACATTGACGAGCGCGAGGCTCTCAGGCTTCATGCCGCCGAGGGCGGCAATCATTGCCGAGCGGCTTCCTGCTCCTGTGGGTGAGGGATTGGTGATGTGGAAGGCATCGTTGCGCACTGCTCCGCCTGTCATTGTCCATGCCGTGCCGCCGTGTGGCTTGCGGCTGAGTATGAGAGTGGCTGCGGCCTCGCCGAGATTTAGCCCTATCCGTTCGATGTCAAACGGACGGCAAGGCTCCGGCGACAGAGCTTTAAGCGACTGGAAGCCGGAGATGATGAACTTCCCCTGCACGTCGCATCCTGTCACAATGACCTCATCATATATGCCAGCCATTATGAGCCGCTGTGCCAGCACCAGTCCTGCCACGCCTGAGATGCAGGCGTTGGATGCCACGATGGGTTCAGTGACGATGCCGAGATGGCGTGCTATGTTCTTTGCAGCTGCGGCCGGCGACGTGGCAGAAGGGTCTTTCTCCAGAAGCTCTATGTTGCCTTTGGTGGTGCTGACGACCAGCCCCAGCCTGTCTGACGATGCGCTGACGCCGGCAGCACGCATGGCGGAGCGGGCTGACTGTATGACTAATGACTCAAAGCGCGTCATGCCCTCAATGCTGATCTCCTGCCACTGCTCCTCGCTGAAGAGGGAGGCGACAAAGGCTTCGGGCAGCCCCCATCTGCCTTCATGCAGTGCGAGGGCTGTGCGGCCGGCAAGGACAGCCTCATAGTTCTCGTCTGTCGTCTGTCCGAGAGGCGACAGGATGTTTGCTGACAATATGCGTATCATGAGTCACTTCGTCTCATCCGTAATTATTCTTTAAAGGAGGACTCTGCGCCGGCGGCCTGTGACGGCTGGCCTTGGAGTCCTGAAGCTCATGCTGTCAGAGCTGTCCCCATTTTCTTTTCCACTCCTCATAGAAGGGCGGATTGTCCCACACGAGCTGATAGTCGAGGTCCATGAAGACCTGCACAGAGCGTCCGGTGCAGTAGAGAGCGTCCGTCTCTTCGTCCCTGATTTCGTAGTCGAACACCACTTTAGCGCTCTCGGTGGGCCTGTAGGTGATGTCCACCCGCGGCTTGCTGCCGTAGAGTATGGGCTGCCTGTACTTGACAGAGAGGTCAACTATCGGGGCATAATACCCGTTGTCAACATATCCCATATACGTAAGCCCGTACTTCTCGCCGAAGAGTTCGCGCGCGTCTTCGAAATAGAGGGGGTAGGCTCCGTGCCATACGACCTTCATCATGTCTATCTCGGAGAATCTCACGTCGAGTCTCTTGCTTGCCTTCAGTTCTTTCTTCACAGTTCCTGTATTTTACTTTAGTGCTATCTTTATGCGTGCAGAGGCGACTGCCTCGCCCCCTGCTTCGACAGTGACGCTGGCGAGCGTGAGATGCATCACCTCCTCCAGAATCTCCACATGGGTGACGAGAGTCTCGCCGCATTCGGGCTGGCGCGATATCTCGCAGTTGCGTATGTCGCCTATGAATCCGATGCGTATGTCTTCGCCATGCAGGATATTGATGCATCCCATGCGTGCTGCACAGGACTGTGCCATGTTCTCAATGATGCCTGCCGGAGAGAATTTCCCTTCGTCGAGGAAGATATTGTCCTCTCTTATGGCAAACTCCATGTAGGCATCCTTGTCGTTGCAGCTCAATACCCTGTCCACCATGACGAATGGCGGACGCTGGGGTATGAGGCTGGTTATGTCTGTTCTCTCAAAGTCCATGCCTTCAGGCGACGTTTGACTCGATATAGTCATAGAACTGCGCGAGTGTCTTCACATTGGTCATTTCCTGCGGCTTGATCTTGAAGCCGAAGTTCTTTTCGACTATAACAACTATGTCAACGTAGTCAAGGCTGTCTATTCCCATGTCTTCCTTGAGCATTGACTCAGGGAAGATCTTGTCCTCTTCGATTTCAAGGTCGTCTATGAGAAATGCCTTGACTCTTTCTTCAATTTCTGTTCTTGTCATGATTTTATTGATTTTTAAAAGTGATTTATATTGCTTGTTTATTTTGCCCAAAAGTCGAAATAGTTGTACCACTGGACCGGATACCGGCGCATGATGCTTTCGAGTTCGGCGACATAGGCTTCTGCCAGCTCTTCGGTCTGGCGTGCGCGCGGCGCTGTCTTGTCATAGTGCAGCGGCGTGACGCAGACGGTGTATTCGAGCGTCGATGTCTTCATCGTGTTGACGGCAAGCACGTCAAGGCCTCTCATCGTGGCCACGCTGAAGGGTCCCTTGGGGAATCTGGCTTTCGCTCCGAGGAGGTCAAGCTCTATGTACTTCGGCGAACCGTTGATTCTGTCTGCCGGCATGCTGACGGTCTCGCCTCTCCGCAGCGCGCTGTCTATCTCAAAGAGATGGCTCATGTCGGGGCGTATGGCGATCATGCGGAGATTGTTCCGCTCGAACATCTTGCTGCGGTTGTCCATCACCGTCGCTTTCTCGCCGGCATAGACAAGGGCGTTGAAGGTCTTTGTCTCTGCCACGAGCGTGTAGCCGGCTATCTCGTAGTTGCCGACATGCGCGCTGAGCTGTATGAAGCCTTCGGGCTGGGCGGCGAGACGGAGGAAGTTCTCGTAGCCCACGAGCTTCGTCCTGAACCGGCGGCCTGCATACATGGCGAACTTGTCCAGCACGACCTGGGCAAAGAGGCAGTGGTTAGTGTATGTCTTCCAGGCAGACCTCAGCCTGCCGTATCCGTGTCTCTGCCTGAAATATCTGTAGATGATGCCTCTGCTCGGACGGACAGCAAGGCATACGGGCACGATAAAGATGGCCGAAAAAACGTATAGAATCCTTATGTCCACAATCTTCAGCATCGTGACGAGATGTCTGTGCATCCATCCGTTGCCGAAGGTCTTGCCTGTCCATTCTTGTGCCATCTGCTTCTGCTTATAGTTTGTCATAGGATGCCATGCATGTCTGCGGCTCGTCTGTCGGCCATGACATCCTTGTCACTTCTGTTTTTGGGATATATATAAATATGTATATATGACCTGTCTATTCTCCAGCCATGCCTGGGCTGTCACGTCTTCTTCAGGAGCTGCGCTGCCTGCAGACGGGCTGCCTGGCGCTGCGTCCGGCCTACTGACTGAGCCTGCAGACGACGATGGAGTGGCCTTGCCCGAGATTGTCATAGATGCGTTCTATCTCAAGCCCGGCTTCGCTGATGCACTTCTCGAGGTCTTCTGTGTTGTACATCTTTGAGTTGCCGTTGGCGATGCAGGTAAAGTAGAAGCTGGTCATCGTGAGGCAGAAGGCTGCCGGCTCGAAGCGCTGCCGGTCCCAGAGGGTCTCCATGATGTAGAGCCGGGTGTCTGCCGTCATCGCGGCAGTGGCTCTCTTGAGTATGCTGACGATCTGCTCCATGGAGAAGCAGTCGAGAAACTGCGACATCCAGATGGCGTCAAGTCCGCCTTCTCTCTTGGGGAAAGCGAGCTGCGGGTCGAGGAGGTTGATGCCGTATCCGGCTATGCGCTCTGCTCCGGGCTTGCCTTTGACATTCTCCTCCATGAGGGCTATCTGCTGCGGGAGGTCGAGAATGGTGACCGTGACCTCGTCATCGTAGTCCACGCAGCGCAGCGCCCACTTGCCTGTGTTGCCGCCGACATCGTAGAGAGAGCGCACGCGGTGCTCGTCGAAGATGATCTTCAGGGCTTCCGGGAATGAGGAGTCGCTGTAGAAATGGTCGAATCCGAACCACGCCTTCTGCACATTCTCGGGCAGCGAGGAGAGGCCTTCATACACCGTCGGCCAGTCGCCGAAGTGCTTCAGCCCGGCGGGATACCCATCCTTGAGAGCTTCTTCGAGATGGAACATCCCCTCGTAGTTGACATCGTGGTTGAAATCCAGATTGACTCTCGTGGCAGGGTCGTTGAGCAGGAACCATCCTGTCTTGGAGATTGTGTAGCGCTCTGTCTCGGGGTCGATGAGCAGTGTGCCTATTGAGAGCGAGCCTTCGAGCAGGCACTTCACGGCATAGTCGCTGAGTCCGGTCGCTTCCTTCACCTCCTCACGCGTCATTCCGTCGCTGGCGTCGCGTATCATTTCGAGAATGCCCAGCTTCACCATGATGCGTGACACCTGGAAGGCCACAGGCCCCCATGCGATGAACTCTGCCAGACGCTGTGCCTCTCGTGCGGTCATGGGGTCCTTCGTGTATTTCTTTCTAAGAGATTCTGATAAGTTCATAATCACGTTCTTTAGATTTCATCGCCGTCCTCTCCGACCCAAAGGTTGAAGTAGTTGAACCATTGCAGCGGATAGCGGTCAAGCACTTTCTCTATCTCTCCTGTATAGGCATCGGCAAGCTGCTGCCGCTGCACGGCCTTTGGCTGTGTCTTGTCGTAGGCGAGGGGTATGAATCGCGCGACGTAGGTACGGGCATCTTTCTTCACAGAGACTACCATGACCACGTCAAGCCCTCTCGTCACGGCCATGGAGACGGGTCCCCGGGCTATATAGACCTCATGGCCGTGGAGCGTGGAGATGATGACCTTCTTCTTGTTCATGTACCTGTCGGGGAAGACGGCCAGGATCTCTCCGTTGTCGAGCGCGCGTGCGATGTCGTCGCTGTGTGAGTCGCCGGCTCCTACGGGAATCATCTTCATGTTCATGTTTCCGAAGGAGGTTTCCCTGTATTCCATCAGCGACTCCTTCTCTCCTCCATAGACGAGTATGTTGCAGGGCTTGGGCACGGGGAAGGAGTAGCCTGTTATCTCGCTGCTGCCTATGTGGGCATTGAAGTTGACGAGGGGTTCGGGCCGTTCGAGCATGCGGCGGTATTCCTCTTCTCCTTCTGTCTCAAGGGTGAAGCGCCGGCCTGCGTACATGGCGAACTTATCGACCACGGTCTGCCCGAAGAGGCAGTGGTTGCGGTAGGTCGCCCACACTGACTTGAGCGCGCCGTAGCGCCGGCGGCTCCTGTAGTAGCTGTATGTCAGCCTTGCTCCACGGCTCACAAGGAGCGTCACCGGAACGACAAAGACATACATGAAGACGTAAACCGCACGTATGTCCACATGGCGCAATACGCCGATGAGCGTGCGGTGCATCCATCCGTTGCCGTAGCTGGCTCCATCATGTCTCTTGTCTTTGCTCATGTGCCGGTCAGCGTTCTATTTTAATGTAAAGGTCGTGCCTGCGCTCATACAGCGTGACGCGGAACTTGTATGTCACTCCGGCTCCGCTGCGGCTTCTCGCTCCCTTGATCTTGATGGCCAGCTTTCTGCCGCGGAGGTTCTTGAGATTGTCGTCGTCGTATTCCTTGACTTCTTCATCGTCGTCCGGCTCTACGTTGCGCACTGTTCCGAGACGCACGAACTTCTTGTTCTGCACGAGCGAGACAGTGGCTTCGAGAATGTGGTATGACGACTCGTTCTCGATGATGATCTTGTCGCGGATGTCAAGGTCGAAGGGCACTGTCTTGTAGATGATGGTGTTGTCTGTCTTGGCAGAGACGGCTGTCAGGAGGCAGCAGAGTGCCATGAGTGTCAGAAGGATTGCCTTTTTCATTGTCTTGGATATTGCTGTTGGTTAATGTCTGACAGAAGGGTTTCGCCCGCCGGCTCTTTCCGGCGGCAGTCTCGCGGGCTTTGCGCTGCACGCGCCTGATGCCGCGCATGGCCTGGGCAGGAAGGCGGTCGCCTGCCTCTTGCGGTGCAGAAGGGGCAGGCTCAGAGTTTCCTTATGACGAGTGCGGAGTTGGTGCCTCCGAAGCCGAAGGAGTTGCTGAGCACAGTGCGCAGCTCTGTCTCCACGGTCTTGGCGGCGATGTTGAGCGGTGCGGAGTGTTCGTCGGGTGTCTCGAAGTTGATGTTAGGCGCCACGAAGCTGTTCTGCATCATTATGAGCGAATAGACGATCTCTGATGCTCCGGCCATCCAGCACTCATGTCCTGTCATCGACTTGGTGCTGGAGATGAGGGCGCGCTTGCCGTTGAAGATGCGGTTGAGGGCTATGGCCTCGTACATGTCGCCCTGCTGGGTGGAGGTGGCGTGCGCGTTGACGTAGTCTATGTCGTCTGCCGTCACGCCGGCGTCGTCCATGGCTCTTGTCATGGCTATGTAGCTGCCTTCGTCGCTCGGCTGTGAGATGCCGCCTCCGTTGCTGGAGAAGCCGTAGCCGCATATCTCGGCAAGGATGTTGGCTCCTCTCGCCACGGCGTGCTCATACTCCTCCACGACAAGCGCCGCTGCGCCGCCGCTCGGCACGAGTCCGTCGCGGTCGCGGTCGAAGGGGCGTGAGGACTTGGCCGGATCGTCCATGCGCACGGAGAAGGCGTTGAGCGCGTCGAAGGATGACATGGCGAACTTGTTCACCTCCTGCGCTCCTCCGCAGAGCACCACGTCCTGCATCCCATGCTTTATGAGGAGATAGGCGAGGCCTATGGAGTGGCTGCCGCTGGCGCATGCGGAGCTGACGGAGAAGTTCACTCCCTTTATGTGGAAGATGGTGTTCATGTTCATGTTCACCGTGGAGTTCATGCCTTGGAAGATGAGTCCTGACCCTATCATGGCAGAGTCATGCTTCTCGGCCATGATGGTGGCAGACTCCACGACGGCTTTTGCCGAAGAGTCGTTGCCGAAGATGCATCCCACCTCGTTGCTGAGGAGATAGGCGTCGTCGATGCCTGCCATGGCGAAGGCGTCGCGGCTTGCCATGAAGGCGTACTCTGCCTCCTCTGACAGTCCCATGCGCATGCGGCGGTCGAGCAGCCCTTTCAGCTGCGGACGCTCCACGATGCCGGTGAGTCCGGAGCGGTAGCCGTAGTTGATGCGGTCCTGGTCGATGCCGATGCCGGACTTGCCTTCATAGAGTGACTTGCACACCTCGTCGATGGTTGTGCCGAGGCATGACCATATTCCCATTCCTGTTATTACAACTCTTTTTTCCATTGTTCCTGTTTTATGGCGGGGAGGTGTCATTACGCTTGGGAAAACAGACAACACTCCTTTTTTCATGTATTGCTTTTTGCCGGCTAATCGTCCTGCTGCAGACACGCTGCCGCTGAGCAGGAATCTGCTGTGACAACTGCGCTGACAGGGGCGCGCCGGGCAAACGACTTAGTTTTATTAAACAAATAACTTGTCAACTCATAACTCGTCAACCTGTCAACTCGTTAACTTGTCAACTCGTTAACTTGTCAACTCGTCAACTTGTCAACTCGTCAACTTGAATCATGTATATAGCCCTCCGTTTATGCTTATCACCTCGCCGGTGATGTATGACGCATGGTCAGAGAGGAGGAATGTCACGAGCGCGGAGACTTCCTCAGGTTTGCCAAAACGGTTCATGGGCACGACCTTCTTGAGTTCCTCAACCGGGAGGTCTTTTGTCATGTCCGTATCGATGAAGCCTGGCGCAACGGCATTCACGGTGACGTTGCGTGGCGCCACCTCCTGTGCGAGAGCCTTTGTCGCTCCGATCAGAGCGGCTTTCGCTGCGCTGTAGTTTGTCTGTCCTGCCATGCCCTTTATGCCTGACAGCGATGCCATGTTGACGATGCGTCCTCCATGCCGCCGCATCATCATCTTCGTGAGAAGACGGCGCGTGACGTAGAAGAATCCGTTGAGTGAGGTGTTCAGCACGTCGTGCCAGTCGCTGTCTGGCATCATGAACATCATATTGTCTCTGCGTATGCCGGCATTGTTCACCAGATAGGCTATGTAGTCGCCTTCATGGGCGTTCTCCCACTGGTCGATGGCAGCTGTCACTTCGTCAAGGTTCCCTACGTTGAAGGGCAGGAGCTCGGCATGGCCTCCAGCTTTTTCGATTTCTTCTTTCACTTCCTGCGCAGCGGCGCTGTTTGACTGGTAGTTTATTATGACCGGTATGCCTTGACGGGCTATGTCAATGCAGATGGCACGCCCTAATCCTCGTGAACCTCCTGTGACGAGTGCGTATTTCATATTTTTTATTTAATAATGTGTATATATTCTTCAAATATTTTTACCTCTTTTAATATTTTTATGGAATATTTGGGTGCAAAGTTACATATTTATTTATGTATAACCAAAAGATTGGGATGTTTTTTGTATTTTTTTCCCTCTTTATGGGATGAAAATGCCCCATGAATGGGTGCAGAAGGCTTTCATCTGCGTCTCTTTCCGTCTGTTTCTGCGTCATGTGCCTGCCGCAGGTTTCTCTCCGGCTCACTGCTTTTTCCCGTTCTGCCTCCCCGCAGGCGGCAAGGGTGCCGGCATGACGCTGCCGCCCGCGCCTTCGTGTGGCGGCGGCTATGCATGATTCTCCGAATGACCGGCTACACCTCTTTCAGCAGGAGTGCCATGTGCATCGGCACTGTGAGCAGCTTGTCTTTCATTCCTGAATTGTAGTCTCCGAGTTTTGTCGCAAGACGGACATGGTATTTGCCAGGATGCTCAAGGACGGTGCGCATGGTGTTATATGCGTCAACAATCACAACTCGGCATCCTGTCTTGTTTAGTGGTTCGATGAACCAAGTAACTCATCTTCTCCCTAAATGAGCTTTTGACAATATACTATACAACTCGGCAAACTTCTTTTCAAGAATTGCATCGTCTGCCTTTTTCTCTTCCTCCGAGCGGATAATATACCACTCATAATTTATTATAGACATCCCAGAAGTTATGCCAGAAGGGGCATTTTCAGTATGGCTGAACCGAGTCCGACAGTTAGAGGGGTCAATAGACCTGTTCCCTGTGGATAAAGGTTGCATCCCGGAGATCCAGTAAACAATATGGATGGCATAAGGTGCTTAACGACAAAGAACGAAGCCTTATCCAGACTTTTCCAAAAGATTACATATTGGAAGGTTCTAAGACAAACCTTGAGCAAATGATAGGCAACGCCGTACCTGTTAATCTGGCAAAACATGTAGGTAACACCATTTTGGAATATATCAAAAATCCAAATGCTTATAAATCCCTGACACTTGAGTTGTTCCAATAAACTATTGCACAAACGCAACCGCCCAGCCGGCAGTGATATGCCGGCTGGGCGGTTGCGTTTGTGTTACGTCGGAGACGGACACCATGCATCTGTATGTCACGCTGTTCTTTGTCTCCCGTCGGTCTGTCTAATGGTTGTGTCGGGCGGGGCGCGGACATCCGACTAAACGTGCCGCCTCGTCTTTCTCGCTCGTGAACGAGAACTTTTCGTATATCAGATATGCGTTGCGGGGATCGACGATATGCGGCGCCATATAGCGCAGGGCGGAGAGTTTCTTGCTGCCGAATGAGAAGATGTCTATCAACGCCGCGCATTGTCCGCTGGTGTAGTATGCCCCGAGGCTCGCCACCTCTATGAGGTCCATACGGCGGTCGTCGAAGCTTGCGTTCTTCACTTTGTCGTACAAGACAGAGAATTGCTCGTCGCTCAGGGCGAAGGTTCTCTCTTCGCGGGGTGTGTGTCCGTGTCTGTAGTCTTGCGCACGGACAACAGATGCTCCTGTCACAAGGCATGTGAGCAGGATGGCCATCAGCAGTTTCTTTTTCATAACCTGTTTCCTTTCTTGTTTTTTCGGCAAAGGTATCGGTTTTTCTGCTGGCGCGGAAGGGGCGTTGCCCTATTTGTGGATAGGGAAATCCATACTGCCGCGTCATGGGCAGACGCGGCGGGGCATATCTGTGACGGCGCGGCGCGCGACAGGGCTTATTTTCCCTTTATGGACAGGAACGTGTTTATTGCCTTGCGCAGCTGGTTCATGTCTTTCCCCTTGCCTACCGTATTATATAGCAGCGCGGATGCAGCGGGGGCATTAGCCTTGCCGACGTAGCGCGCCAGTGCGGCGACTTGTATGTCGTTCTTTCCGGTCTCGCAGTACGCTTCATACAGACTGCTTGTCGGCATGGAGAAATCTCTGCGGTTTCTGACATCGCGGACGACGGTGGTGGTCTTGTTGCTTCTCACCACCCGCCATTCTTTATTGGCTTTGCTGAGGATGGTTCTCTCGCAGCCGAGGATGTTCACGAAGGTCTCGAAGTTCACTTTGCCGCCGTCTGCCGGCCTGTCTCCCGTCCGCCTCCTCACAACCTTTTCCGTCGTGATGTCTCTCCTCATGCACCGCGTCATGAAGTCGAGGTTCTCCTGCAGCAGCACCCTGCCGTGTTCTTCTCCCTTGATGTCGTTGAACATGGCGTCGGGCACGAGGTTGTGCTCGATGAGATACATCACGAGGTCGGGATGGCTGCTTTCCGGTGTGAGGCACAGCGTCATGGCATGGTCTGCTGCCTCGCCATTATGGTAGTATGGGTTGTCGGGGCTGTTGACACATTCGGCTCCGAGAGAGAAGAGCATCTGCCCGTTGGGATGGAGGAAGAGCATGAAGGGGCTGTCCGGCGGGAAAGCGGAGGCGGGGAAGTCTTCGGAATTTTCTATGCCGACTTCCTCTCCAAGCCATGTCTTGACATCTGCGGGACTGCTGAAGAAGAAGAGGCAGCGGCCGCCGTTACGCTCTATCAGGCCGTCGTATTGTCCCTCATAGTCGTGGAGGAGCGAATGCTTGGCGTTCTCCGCTTTGCAATATTCGGCGTATTTGTCTTCCGGCATCCTGAAGAAGAGCGAGTGGCCGTTGGTGTGCCACGCTCCGCGGAAAGAGAAGAACGACCCGTAGATGTGTGTGTTCCTCTTCGCGTCTATTCTTATGTCCTGTCCGAAACTGCTGAGCAGGACGTCATATCTGCGCTTCATGGCATCTTCTGCGGCGAGATGTTCGTTGTCCGCATAGAGAATCTTGTAGATTTGCAGTCCGGCATACTCCATCTTCTCTATGTCTGCCGCAATCTCGTCGTCGGGGTCGTCCATGTCGATTCTTATCATCTCGGCGTACGCCTTTGTTGCGGGTATGGAGAGAGGCCACGACGGATATTCGAACGCCGAGCAGTCTTCGGTCAGCTCTCTCACCATGCGGCTGTCGGCGTTCCGGCAGAGTTTCCTGACATTGTAATGGTCTCCCTTCTCCACGACATTTGAGAACCAGTGTCCCAGATAGCTGCGGTTCTGCAGCCATACCATCACGCTCCTGATGCAGAACGGGTCGGCCTGCGTCTCTTCAGAGAAGAGATAGTCGGCGAGGTCAGTGTTGGGGGCTACGGAATCTCTCCTGCTGTGCCAGAAGGCGAGCAGGACATCTGCTATCTCGGTGATTGAGGCATTGGCGGGGTTGACAATGCGGCCTCTGCGCTCAGCCACTATCGAAAGCCACAGCACGAATTTCATCGCGTCGAGGTCCGCTCCGGGCGATGATGCGTCGTGCGAATCATAAAATGGCAGATACATGCCGTACATCTTGCCGTAGAGGCGCGTGAAAGCGTCAAACTGCCGGGTCGCGGAGTGTATGTCCTCAAAATACAAGGCAAGGCTGACGCACACGTTCCGGGCCTCCTTGTCGTCCATGAACGACAGCTCATCGCATAAAATGTCATATATGTCATTTGCAAGGGCGGCATACTCTCTGTCAGTACGGCAGACGGGCATATCGGGATGACGTCTGCTTATTTCACTGATTGCAATTCTTGGTTTCATGTTTCTTGTTTTATGATGTTCAGCCTTTTCTCACGCAAGAATGCGCCATACAGGCATAAGCGGAACAAGCAGGAAAGCGCGGTGAAGGGCGGTTTCGGCTGACGGGGCTCATTGCATGCGTCGCCCTTTGCCAAGAGATGGCATCTGCCTGCATGTGGCAGGAATCATGGCGTCATGGAGGCTTCGAGCTCGGCAATGAACCTGTCGATAACTTCCTTCTTCACATGTTGCATCACCACGACGTGCGAGAGGTCGCCGCCGAACCGTTCGTCGTAGCTGTTGGCAAGGTTGTATTTCGACACTATCTCGCTGCCGGGGCGTTTGAAAAACACCGTGTTGCTGTATTTGTTGTTCCAGCACGGCCAGCCTATCTGCGTCAGCCGCGACACGAGGTATGCCGTGTTCTCCATGATGGCAGCAGCCTGCCGCCTCCACCCCTCCATGCCGACGGTCTTCAGCAGCCACCAGAATTTCAGCGGCTCCACTCCCGAGCGCGAACAGTTTATCATACGCATATTGGCGTTGAGATATGCGACATCGAAAGACGCCTGGTTGTCGTACACCTCGCGTGTGGTGAGAAACAGCCCGCAGGGGCTGTCGATGCCGAAGAACTTATGTCCGCTGACGGATATCGACTGATAGTTGGCGAGTTTCTGATTCACGAGGGCTTTGTATTCGGTGAAGGGGAGATAGCCTCCGAAGAGCGCGGCGTCGATATGCCGGTACACCTCCATTTCGGGATATTTGTCGAATATCTTGTTCAAGACAACCTGGTTGTCGATGGCTCCCTTGAAGGTAGAGCCCATGGCATATATCATAAGGCAAGGGCGAGTGGGGTCGAGAGCCTTCTCAAGCTCCTCGGGAATCATCTGCCCCCGCTCGTCGCTCTTTATCATGCGTACGTCGAGGTTCTGTACGTCGCAAAGGCGGTAGTTGCTGTAGTGTGCCTCGTCAGACACATATACCACTGGCATTTTGCCTGTCTTCTTCTTCAGATAGTTCACGCCGAAATACATGCCGTGGCTGTTGCCGTCGGTTCCGCTCATCGTCACTATTCCCCACAGATTGTCGAGGTCGAAGCCATACAACGGCGCGAAACTTTCTATCACCTCGCGCTCAAACCGCAGAGAGGAGAGCGCCGAGGCTTTCCCGAACGGGTCGCCGGCATTGTTGATGAGGATGTTCTCCATCTTGTTTTCAGTGTACCAGGCGTAGAAGCCGTCGAGCTTGCTGTCGTAGTTTCCCGGATAGCCCAAGGCATTGGGACGCTCCGCCTTGCACTGGCTCACCCACTTGTCGAGTTCGGGAAATCCGGACGGCGAGACAGCGTTGTTCTGCGCGACAACGACATTGGCAGAACAGAACAGCAGCA
>CALZMB010000008.1 GCA_945788485.1 uncultured bacterium
TTCGAGGACAAATTGAAAGTTGAAGAGGGAGCGTAGCGGGCTACGTGACCGAAGCAACTTACAATTTGAACCGAAAAGAATCCAAAAGATGACAAAACGCTAATCATAATTATTAACGCTATTCATCGGTGGTAATTTATAGAACCTACCTCATGTCGAATGACGCGTCCCAGTCTTTCCACACCGGTTCGCGTCCCAGTTCTTTCAGACGTTGGCAAATCACCTTCGCTGTACGCTCGTCAGAAACGGTGAACTGTTCGAGAGCTTGCGGATAAGTGTGGTATCCGCCCGGATTAACCTTGCTCTCGGCAGACATCGTTGTCACGCCGAGTGTACACATATTGTCTCTGATGAAGGCTGGCTCGCGGGTTGAATAGCTTATGTCAACATCATGGTCGAAGATGCGCATGGCAAACGTCGCTTGCGCCAGTTCCCTGTCAGACATGTAATAGTTCGGCTGGAAACCCTCGTTCTGCGCAGGACGCATCCTCGGGAAATTGACCGAATATTTCGTGCGCCAATAGTGTTTCTGAAGATACCGCAGATGGTATGCCATCATGGTGACATCAGTCCGCCACTCCTTCTCAAGCCCAATGAGCACACCCATGCCGATAGAGTGGACACCCGCCTGCCCCATACGGTCGAAGCCGTTGCAGCGCCATTCAAAGTTCGATTTCATGCCCATCGGGTGGTAGAGCTTGTAGTTCTGCCGGTGGTATGTCTCCTGAAAGCATATCACGCCGTTGAGACCGTGACGGATAAGCTCTGCATAGTCTTCTGCTGAGAGCGGCATAACCTCTATCTTGATGTTGCTGAAGTAGCGTTTCGCGATGTCTATTGCTTTCGCCAGATACGGCACACCCGCCTTTGCGGGATTCTCTCCCGTGACAAGCAGGATGTTCTCAAACGGCGCAAGCTGTTTGATGGCTTTGTATTCGTTTTCTATCTGTTCGGGGGTAAGTATGGTGCGTGCCATTGGGTTCTGACGGTGGAAGCCGCAATAGACACATGAGTTTGAGCACGAGTTTGTGATGTATAGCGGTATGAACATCGACATGGTGCGCCCGAAACGCTCCTCAGTGTAGTGTCTTGACAATCGTGCCATTGTCTCAAGGTGGGGAGTGGCGGCAGGGGAGAGCAACGCCATGAAATCATCAACGTCACAATGCTCCTTGGCGAGCGCACGTCTCACATCGGCATCCGTCTTGCCGGCTATGCGTTCTGTCGTTTCTTCCCAGCTGATTTTTTCTAATTCGTCTGAAAACATTTTTATCTTGATTTGTTTTGTGGAGAAAAACCTTTCTACACATTGTTCTTTTTAGTGTGCTCAGCCGCCTCACGCTTGTGGCAAGGCATGAAGCTGTATTCATGCAGCTCTGTGATTGAAGGCTTGCTGCCGCATAGCGGGCAGTCGGCATCGTGGCTGAAACTGATTGTCTGCCATTGCATCGTAAGCGCATCGAAGGTGAGCAACCTGCCGTAGAGCGGCTCGCCCGTTCCCGTCAGATGCTTTATCGCCTCTGTCGCCTGTATGGTGCCTAATATGCCAGCTATGGGCCCCAGCACACCTACTGTCGCGCAAGTCTCCACCTCGTTCTCTTCTGGAGGGTAGGGGAAGAGACAACGGTAGCAGGGCGAACCGGGACGCACTGTAGTCACCTGCCCGGAATACTTGTTTATGCCGCCCACGCAGAATGCCTTCTTCTGCATCACACAGACGTCATTGAGAAGGTATTTAGTGGCGTAGTTGTCCGTCGCATCGATGATGAAATCATAGTCTCGTATGATGTCTAAGGCATTCTCTTCGCTCAGGAAAGTGAGATGGCTTGTTGTCTCCACATCAGGGTTTAGCTCTTTTACACGCTTCTCTGCCACCTCAACCTTAGGCCGTCCGATATCAGGCGTGGCGTGTATGACCTGCCGCTGAAGGTTTGTCAGCGATACTGTATCGCCGTCAACCATGCCAAGATGTCCTACGCCGGCTGCCGCAAGATACTGCACTATCGGCGAGCCGAGCCCGCCAATACCTACAACAAGCACTTTGGCATCAAGCAGACGTCGCTGTCCCTCGATGCCGAACTTGTCGAGGATGATGTGCCTGTCGTATCGTCTGCGTTGCTCTTTTGTCAGAGGTTGGTCCTGCATTTAGTCTTTCTTGTATTTCCTTAGGTCGTGGGTGAGTTTCGCAGCACAGAAGTTCGGACCGCACATTGTGCAGTATTCGCCGTCAGTATGCCCTGCCTCTTCAAAATATTGCAGCGCGAGTTCAGGGTCTAACGACAGATGGAACTGGTCGCGCCATCTGAAATCGAAGCGGGCTTTCGACAATGCGTTGTCTCTGATGACAGCGCCGGGATGCCCTTTCGCAAGGTCTGCTGCGTGTGCTGCTATCTTGTAGGTCACGACACCTGTACGCACATCGTTCTTGTTTGGCAGTGCAAGGTGCTCTTTTGGCGTGACATAGCAGAGCATTGCAGTGCCGAGCCATGCTATTTGTGCGCCTCCGATGGCTGATGTGATATGGTCGTAGCCCGGGGCGATGTCTGTGACGATGGGTCCCAATGTGTAGAACGGCGCTTCGTGACAGTGCGCTATCTGACGGTCCATGTTTTCCTTTATCTTGTGCATTGGCACATGTCCGGGACCTTCGATGAATGCCTGCACGTTCTTTGCCCATGCACGGGTCACCAGTTCGCCCATCGTGTCGAGTTCGGCAAACTGTGCCTCGTCGTTCGCGTCGGCGATACATCCGGGGCGGAGGCCGTCGCCGAGAGAGAGGGCGACGTCATATTGTGCCACTATGTCGCAGATGTCGTCGAAGTGTTCGTAGAGGAAAGATTCCTGTTCGTGGTGCAGACACCATTTCGACATGATGCTACCGCCTCGCGACACAATGCCGCAGAGACGTTTGTCGGCAAGGTGTACGTTCTTCAGACGTATGCCGGCATGTATGGTGAAATAGTCCACGCCCTGTTCGCACTGTTCTATCAGCGTGTCTCGGTATATCTCCCACGACAGGTCTTCGACCTTGCCGTCAACTTTCTCCAAAGCCTGATAGATAGGCACCGTGCCTACCGGGACAGGGCAGTTGCGCACAATCCATTCGCGTGTCTCATGGATGTTCTCGCCTGTAGAGAGGTCCATCAGCGTGTCGCCGCCCCATTTGCACGACCATACCGCCTTGTCAACCTCTTCTTCTATTGAAGATGTGGTGGCTGAGTTGCCGATGTTTGTATTGATTTTGACAAGGAAGTTCCTGCCAATGATCATAGGCTCGCTCTCTGGGTGGTTGATGTTTGCGGGCAATACTGCTCTTCCTGCTGCAATCTCGTCGCGCACGAACTCTGGCGTGATGTGCGACTTGATGCCCAGCTCCTCACAGTTCATGTTCTCGCGTATAGAGACATACTCCATTTCGGGCGTTATGATGCCCTGTTTTGCATATGCCATCTGTGTTATGGCTTTCCCTTTCTGTGCGCGTCGTGGCAGTTGTATGTGTTCGAAGCGTAGCTTGTCGAGCGAGTGGTCGGCTTTTCTCATACGTCCGTATTCGCTTGACACTTCCGGCAGCTGCTCTGTGTCGCCGCGTTGCATAATCCATGTCTCGCGCATTCGAGGCAGGCCTTTCTTCAGGTCTATCTTTATGTCGGGGTCGGAGAATGGTCCGCTTGTGTCGTAAATGAGCACCGGGGCGTTAGGCGTGGTGTGCGGGATGCCGTTCTTGTCTTTTGTCACTGTAGGCGTGAGGTTCACCTTTGTCATTCCCACCTTTATTTCGGGGAAGAGTATTCCGGAGAGATATGTCTTTTCTCTCTTTGCGTATGCTTTGTTGTCGTTTGGCATATTAAATTAATCAAAAGTATGTTTTCCGGGCACAGCGGTGCTTTGCACAGCTCCGCTGCCGGATTGGATGATATTTGCACATGTGAGTGAATGCTGTGTTGCTGGATGCCGCTGTTGTCAGATGTCGAGAAACGCCGTTAGCGGCGATGACGCTTCTGCGCTGTCAGAAACGGCTCCCAGCCCTGCTTCCCATGCCATTCGTCCCGCTTCCACTGCTTTTCTGAATGCGGCAGCCATAGCTACAGGGTCGCCCGCTACGGCAATGGCTGTGTTGACGAGACAGCAGTCAGCTCCCATTTCCATTGCTTCTGCTGCATGGCTTGGCGCGCCGATGCCTGCATCAACCACGACAGGCACTGTCGCCTGTTCGATTATGATACGAAGGAAATCTTTCATCCGCAGTCCTTTGTTTGTGCCTATTGGCGCAGCGAGAGGCATTACGGTGGCAGCTCCCGCCTCTTCGAGATGTTTGCAGAGTGTCGGGTCGGCCTGGCAGTATGGCAGCACGACGAATCCCATCTTCACAAGTTGCTCTGTGGCTTTCAGTGTCTCGACAGAATCCGGCAGCAGGTATCTCGGGTCAGGATGTATTTCCAGCTTCAGCCAGTTGGTGCCGAAAGCCTCGCGTGCCATCTGCGCGGCAAAGACCGCCTCCTCTGCATTACGCACGCCGGAGGTGTTTGGCAGAAGCTGTATGTCAGGCACTTCGGTGATATGCGTCAGCAGGTCGTCGTTGGCGTCATCAAGTTCCACACGTTTCATGGCGACAGTCACCATCTCTGTTCCACTTGCCTTGATGGCTTCGGTCATCAAGGCGTTATTGTTGAATTTCCCTGTTCCGAGGAAAAGACGTGATTTGAACTCACGTCCGGCAATGATTAGTTTCTTCATTATGTTTCAGTTTGGTTTTCTTACAAGTTGTTTCAGTCTCTTCATCTCGTCCGCCGGATTCTCCGCTTTTGTCACGGCTCCGCTTATTGCGATGCCGTTCATGCCGGCCTGCATGATGTCGGCGACATCGTCTTTCGTTATTCCGCCAATGGCGACGACGGGCAGGGTGATGCCTTCGTCGCGCATCGCTTGAGATATACAGCGGTATCCGTCGAGACCGATGACAGGCGCGAGATTCTTCTTCGTTGTCGTGAAGCGGAATGGTCCGCAGCCGATATAGTCTGCACCGTCTTTCCACAATCGCCGTATGTCGTCGATGGTGTTTGCCGTGCCTCCTATGATGGCATGTTCAGACAGCAGGTTTCTCGCTTCTTTTATGGGCATGTCGTTCTTCCCGAGATGCACTCCGTCAGCGCCCACCTCTTTCACGATGTCTGTCCTGTCGTCGATGATGAATATTGCATTATGTTTTCTGCATAAGGCAAGGGCTTGACGAGCCACTGTTCTAACTTCGTCGTCAGCAGCGTCTTTCATCCTTAGCTGAATCCATCGGCATCCTCCTTCGAGCGCAGCGGATATGGCATCGAGGTGCGACATTGTGTTTGTGGCATCGGAGATGAACTGCAGGCTGAAACGTGCGTCAAGCACTGGAAGTGTCTCTTTCATGCCTATCCTCCGAAAGCGGCCTTTATGACCGTGATGTTCATGCCTTCGTACAGTGTCGTCATTTCCCACAGTTGGCGTTTGACGATGTTGGCGTCGATGGCCACTGCAACGCCTTTCTCTGGCAGCGACATCTCGGCGGCGAGTTGCGACAGTGTGTTAGCCTCTGTCACGACATTCTTCTGGTTGACCTTTATGTTCATGTGGTTGACCTTTATGTTGATAATGATACGAAAAAAAAGTCTGCATCGTCATGTTCCTTGCTACACATATTAATATATAATAATGTGTAACAGCTGAACATCTCGATGCAGACAAGATAATTCGATAAGTGTATTGTCTTTTTCTTACGGTTGGTATTTCCTTGCGACAGCATTATCTGCATCAAGTTCCATGGGTATAATCTCAGCCACAGTGTAGCACCCCAATACTCTTTTACTGTAAGCAAAATTACATATTTCTTTTTATTGAGCCTAATAATCAGTGCAAAAAGCTATGTTTTTTTTGTTTTTTTAATTCTTGTGCATCGCCTTTGCGCAAATGTTTTGAGCCTTTGGGCATATATGTCACGCTTGTATGCCCAGATCGTCAGTGCTACGGTTAAGATTCGCGGCTGCTGCGGACAGGATTCGCCACTGCTGCGGGCAGTGTTCGTTATCGGCGATTTGTGTCTCTGCCTCGCGCGTTTGTTGCTTTTAAGCCTGACGTTCTCAGGAGTAGAGATACCTCTTGATTGACTGTTTCGCTGTTTTCTCGAACGGGTGGTCGCAGATTTCTATCGACGAGACGAACTCGTATTGCGGTCGTTGCTGGTTCACCTCTCTCAGGTTGTTCTTCAGGATGGTGAGCAGTGCCTTGTTGTTCAGCCCCTTTGCGTATGCTTTGTCGAAGTCTGGGAAGATGAACGCCACGAGTTTGTCTTCTCTGTGTACGATGAGGCTTTCTATGATGTAGGGCTTGTTGTTGAGCAGCTGTTCAATCTCTTCTGGGTAGATGTTCTGTCCTGATGGTCCGAGCAGCATGCTCTTCTTCCGACCTTTGATGAACAGGCATCCGTCGTTGTCAAGCACTCCCATGTCTCCGGTGTGATACCACGGGTATGGGCTGTGCGGCAACTGAGTGTGTTCTGCCTTGTCGGAGAGCGTCTCCATTGTGATGTCCGGGTTTTTGTAGTAGCCCAGCATGACGTTCTTTCCTGTGCATATCACTTCTCCGGGAATGTTCTGCGGGTCGGGGCTGTCAATCTTGACCGTCATGTTCTTCACTATTTCGCCGCATGATTTCCTCTTGTGCTTCTTGTAGTCGGAGACGCTGATGAGGGGCGCGCATTCTGTAGCTCCGTATGCTACAGTGATGGGGAAGTTTATGCTCTGCAGGAAATCCTCTATCTGTCCGTTGAGAGCCGCTCCTCCGACGACGACCTGATAGATGTTTCCGCCAAAGATGTTCTTTGCCTGACGCAGGACGTAGCTCTTCATCAGTCTGCCGAGAAGTGGAATGCTGCACAAAACCTTTTTTCTATTCCCTGCCATGAGGGGCAGAATCTTTGCGCGCACCATCTTCTCCAATACCATCGGCACAGTCATCAGTATGCGTGGCTGTATATCATTGAACGCCTGTTCGACTATTGACGGTGAGGGTTGTCGCATCAGCACGGTGATGTGGCATCCCATGGCAAAGCCCCAGATGTGGTCCATCATCAGTCCGTACATGTGTGCCATAGGCAGTATGGAGAGGATGTTTGTGCCCGGTGTGAGAATGTCGCCGAATTCGTCGTAGCCATGTTCGAGATTGCTGTGCAGCGACCTGTATGGCAGCATGACGCCTTTCGAGAATCCTGTTGTGCCTGAAGTGTAGTTCAAGACGCACAGGTCGTCTTCTGATTTCTCTGCTTCGAAATGCAGGTCAGAGATGTTGAAGTCTGCCTCGTTGCCCTCAGGCAGTGTGATGTCTTCAATCTTCAGCATGGCGACATCTCCGGGCATGGCTTTCGGGTCGAGCAGCTTGCGCACGTTTCTGCCAGAGAAGAGTATGCGCGACTCGCTGTGTTCGAGAATGTGATAGATTTGTTCCGGACGGAAGTCCTTCAGAATGGGTACGGCTACAGCTCCGTATGACACCACTGCCATGAATGCGATGACCCACCTTGCGGAGTTCTGCCCGCACAGGGCGATGCGGTCGCCGCGCTCTATGCCTTGTGTCTTGAAGATGTTGTGGTAGTGGTTTATGATGATAGCTACATCCTTGTATGTGAACGAGTCGCCCTTATAGTCGCTCAGGGCGTTGCGATGCCAGTTGTCGTGTATGCTTTTTTCAATAGTTTTTATGAAGCTGTTGTCTGCCATTTGTCTTTGTCGTGTATTGTTCCAAAAAGTAAGAAAATTGTATTGTAATACCGAAATTGGTGCAAAATTACACATTTTTCTTCATATATCACCATCTTTATATCCTTTTTTTCTTCCTTTGCCGCATAATCGTCTTCTCTGTCAGCTTTTGCAGGCTGTGTATTCTTGTCTTGCCGCCCTTTACGGCGGTGTTTCCCATGTCCTCGAGAATGGCTGTCAGACGTTGGCGTGGAGTTGATATATGATAAATAATGACACTAAAATATTAAATTACTGACAGTTATGTTGTGAGATAAAAAATGTTTTCGTAACTTTGCATCCGGTTAACAGAACCACTGTCTGGGTTCGACTGTCCGTAATGCCCTGTTTCGGCAGGTTGTGACGCGACGGTAGGACATGTGGTTAGTATTAATTGTCATGAAGAGTTTCTACGTTCTGTACGCACATTCCCCTGATGTACGGATGCTCCAGACCCGAGTATAGAAATTCGCAGACCGATGTGATGTCAGTCTTATGTGACGGAAAACGAAATGTAATGATATTCAGCTTAAAACGATTATTCGTCTTATCTGTCGTTTTTTCGACGACATTCTTTTCAGGATTAGCAAACAACAACCAGAAATCATTCAATTGGACGCCTGTCATCGAGGCAATCATCGAGGTTGAGAGCGGCGGCGACGCAAAAGCCGTGAGCGGCAAGTCGTGCGGCGCCATGCAGATAACCCCGATTCTCGTCAAGGAGTGCAACAACATTCTCAAGAAGCGCGGCATCGCTAAGCGATATACGCTCAACGACCGCTTCTCTGTCAGCAAGTCGAAAGAGATGTTCCTCCTGATGCAGAGCGAGTTTAATCCTTCAAACAACGTAGAGAAAGCCATCAGGGCTTGGAATGGTGGCAATAACTATAAGGTGAGCGTGACAAACCGTTACTACCGCAAGGTTATGGCAGCCATGAAGAAGAAATAAGAGACAAACAGACGGGTCGCTTCCTGGAAATGGGAGGCGGCCCGTTTGCGTTAAGACAGATTTACGGAAGCCGTGAAAAAACTAATAAACCCTAAAAAACTTTACGCTTCTTTGGCTGTTCACGCAAATGGTATTATCTTTGTAGCATGAACACCGAAACAATCATATAGACAAATAAAGAAAAAAGTTATGATCAACACAATCATCATCATCGGTGTTGTCCTCCTCATCGTCCTTTGGGTGGTCAGCATCTACAACAACATGGTCCGTCTGCGCAACAACCGCGAGAATGCTTTCAGCAACATCGACGTTCAGCTCAAGCAGCGCTACGACCTCGTTCCACAACTTGTGGCGACAGTGAAAGGCTACGCGAAACATGAGAGCGAGCTTCTCACCCGTGTCACTGAAGCCCGTGCCGCTTGCATGTCAGCGAAAGACATCAACGGCAAGATAGAGGCAGACAACGCCCTCTCAAGTGCTCTCGCCGGGCTGAAAGTCTCTGTCGAGGCATATCCCGACCTCAAGGCAAACCAGAACTTCCTGCAGCTTCAGGGCGAGTTGTCTGACATTGAAAACAAGCTGGCAGCCACACGCCGTTTCTTCAACTCGGCGACAAAAGAGCTCAACAACGCCGTGCAGACATTCCCCGGCAATCTTCTCGCCGGCGCTTTCGGCTTCCATAAAGAACCCATGTTCGAGGTGGCTCCGCAGGAGCGTGCCGCTGTAGAGAAAGCTCCGGAGATACAGTTCTGATTCTTTTAAGGTGGGTTCTATAAATGCGCTTTGTCAGATTTTGAGATTATTTTTGAGGGCAAATTGAAAGTTGGAGAGTGAGCGTAGCGGGCTACGTGACCGATACAACTTGCAATTTGACCCAAAAAGAATCCAAAAGATGGCAAAACGTTAAACCTTAAATATTCATAAATTTGACGGTGGGCATTTATAGAACCCACCTTAAGTTGACAAGTAAACGAGTTGACAAGTTGACAAGATATATGTACTGGTTTCTCAAACTCAGCACTGAAATGCTATCAACTCGTCAACTTGTCAACTCGTATATTTGTCAACTAAAAGAATCAACTTGTTTACTTGTCAACTAAAAAATGAAATACGTAGGAATACATACACAGCAGGTCCGCAACAACCGCATGAGCCTCTTGCTGCTCATCATGTTCCCCGTCATCCTGCTTTTCGTGGTGTGGCTTTTCATTTTCCTTGTCACATGGCTTGGAGGCGGATATTATGACGCTGAGGGCAACCTTGTGCACAGCGCCGATATGGACGTTGTCACAGCCGCCTTCGTAAATGCCGTGCCATGGGTGGTAGGAGGCGTAGGCATCTGGTTTGTCATCGCCTATTTCTCAAACACCGCCATGATACGCGCCAGTACGGGCGCACGCTCTTTAGAGCGCCGTGAGAATCCGCGGGTTTATAATATCGTTGAGAATCTCACCATGACCTGCGGCATGGACATGCCGAAGATTAATGTCATCGACGACCCGCAGCTGAACGCTTTCGCCTCCGGCATCGGCCGCAGCTCCTACACCGTGACAGTCACGACGGGCTTGCTCAACCTCCTCGACGACGCGGAGCTTGAAGGCGTCATAGCTCACGAGCTGACGCACATACGCAATCACGACACGCGCCTGCTCATCACCAGCATCATCTTTGTCGGCATCATCTCTACGGTGATGAACCTCGTCTATAACATGTTCAGCCACATGCTGATATTCGGCGGTGGGTCGCGCAGCCGCGACAAGGAAGAGGGCGGCAACGGCGCCTCCGTCATCGTCGTCATGATCGTGGCGATGGTGTGTTGCGGCATAGCCTTGCTCTTCACCACACTCACACGCTTCGCCATCTCGCGCAAACGTGAGTTCATGGCAGACGCCGGCGGCGCGGAACTGTGTGGCAACCCCCTTGCCCTCGCCTCGGCTCTCAGGAAAATCTCCGGCAATCCGGGACTTGGCAGGACAGGGCGCGACGATGTGGCGCAGCTGTTCATCGTACACCCGCAAATGTCGCTCTCGGGCGGCAGCAATTTCTTCAGCTCGATGTTCTCAACACATCCAGACACCGAAGAACGCATAAGGCTGCTCGAACAGTTCTAACACACCGCGCATCGGCGCTATACCTTTCGTTATGGGGCATGTCGGTAAAGGCATGTCCCATAATTGTTATAAGCCCTATTTGTAAAAAATCACAATTATTTTTTGATATTTCAGTTTTTATGCTTAACTTTGCATATCAAATCCTTTTGCCATGCCAATAGAGCAGGACGCAATTCAGAAAAACAGACATTCATAAATATATATGGAATTTCAGAAAACAGACATCGAAGGTGTCTTCATCATCAAGCCGCGCGTGTTTGAAGACAAGCGGGGATATTTCTTCGAGGCTTTCAAACAGCAGGAGTTCGACAGCGCCATCGGCTCGCACGTCGATTTCATTCAGGACAACGAATCGAAGTCGAGCTACGGAGTGCTCCGCGGGCTGCACTATCAGAAAGGCGACAAGTCACAGGCGAAACTGGTGCGTGTCATAAAAGGCCGCGTCGTCGATGTCGCTGTTGACCTGCGCCGCAACTCACCCACCTTCGGCAAACATGTCATGGCAGAGCTGAGCGAAGAGAACAAGGCGCAGCTCTTCATTCCGCGAGGCTTCGCCCACGGCTTCCTCGTACTCTCCGACGAAGCTGTCTTCACATATAAAGTAGATAACGTCTATGCTCCAGAGAGCGAGGCGAGCATACGCTTCGACGACCCAGAGCTTGCAATACAATGGCCCATCGACATGTCCGAAGTACTGACAAGCGACAAAGACCTCAAAGGCTGCCTGCTGAAAGACGCCGAGACATTTGAATAAACTATATTGACGAGTTGACAACTTGTCAACTTGTTAACTCGTCAACTTGTCAACTCGTCAACTTGTCAACCAAAAGGAATACTCGTCAATTATATAACTCAACCGTGAAACAATATTTTTTCCCTCTCTTCATCATACTCGTCTCACTTCTCTCTTGCGCAGAAAAGACTTCTGAAAACACAGACCCAGAAGAAGACACCGTCGCAAAGCAGATGCTGCAAGGCGTGTGGATGAACGAAGACGAAGTCGTAGCCATGCGTGTGGCAGGCGACACCATATCATATTCCGATTCAACGATGGCGCCAGCATATTTCGCCGTCATCAGCGATTCGCTCGTCATCAGAGGAGCCACAGAGACAAGGTATGAGATAGTGAAACAGACCGAACACCTGTTCGAGTTCCGCAACCACGTCGGCGACATCGTGAAACTGATGAAGAGCGACAACCCCGGCGATGCAGAGGCGTTCACGAAACAGGCGGCGCCGCGCATCAACCAGAACCAGCTCATAAAGCGCGACACCGTGGCTGTCGTGGCTGACCGCAAATATCATGTCTATGTGCAGGTGAACCCGTCAACATATAAAGTCATACGCTCAACCTACAACCAGGAAGGCATGATGGTTGATAACATCTACTACGACAACATCATCAACGTCTGCGTATATGACGGAGGCACACGCCTCTTCTCGCGCGACATGCGCAAGCAGGACTTTGCGGCACATGTCCCCGAAAACTTCATCCGCCAGTCCATCCTCAGCGACATCACCGTCGATGCCATCACCTCAGAGGGCATTACACTCGACGCCGCGCTCTGCATGCCCGACACCCCTACGGCGTATATCGTGAAGATGACCGTCTCGCCCAAAGGCAAACTGACGATGAAGGTGAGCAGTTGACATAGACGTTCTCTTCCGCATAGCAAGAGGCTGAATAATAAAAACCCATATCCCGCGCCTGTGGAGATATGGGATTTTTTTTTCTTCTGACCAGTATGTTAAGAAAAAAAGCATAATCAGAAAACTGCTTTATAATATCATAGAGACACCGCGGCTGACACTTTCTTGCCCTGTCGTAAACACATGAAAAACAACTCTGCAGTACATGAAAATGGGGCTTAGAGTGGCGTTCTTTGCCATTCGGAGCATCATTTTGACTATCTTGCAGCGTGAAATAGTCAAAGTGAGGCTGCAAAACAGTCAAAGTGAAACCGCAAAATATACTTGATTCCAAGCCAAAATTGACTGTCTTGGAAGCATCTTGCACGGTTTTTGACGACTTGAAGATACGAAGAGGAAATGGCTTTTTGTACATCGCCCTGAATATCAACACTATATGCAAAAGATGAGAAGCTGACGAAAAAACGCCATAAAACCGACCTCGGGAGACAAAACAGATTCTGCGCCAGAATTATGCAAGTCAAAATAGTATCATCCTTCGTTATAGAAAAGGCTGGCATGATACTATTTTATCGGACAGCAATAATAATAAACCGAAAACAAAACACTATATTAGACTTGTGGGCAGGTGTGATAGAGGCGGGTAGGGAAGAAAAAGAAAATGAGAGGGAAAGAAGGAAAAAGAAAAGAACCGTGCTGTGATTGTGATGAAAACTCCTTGAAAAATAATTTTCTGAGCGCTATGCTTCGTTGTAATCCACCGGCTTTGCAGCTTGAAGACAGGCAGGGACAGAGAGGCAAAGGACAAGTCTCGATGCCTGCAATGTATGGCTGAAATCGTTGTGGCCCGCCATTGAAAACACGGCAAACTCGGTTTTCGATTGTAAATTGATGAGTATCCCGATCTAACCAGCACGGTTCTGTGGCATGGGGTGTATCACTTTTCGCCTGCAAATTTACTGTTTTATTCTCGTTCTGGCAAATAAAAAAGTTGAAATAGTTTTGCTCGTTCCATATTTTTTTCTTAATTTTGCATTTTGTAATAATAATACATCTTTATATATATAATAATGTACAGAACAAGAACCTGCGGTGAACTCCGCATAGAACACGTCGGACAGACTGTTACCCTCGTGGGATGGGTGCAGGGAGTGCATAACCTCGGTGCCCTTACTTTTGTTGATTTACGTGACCGCTACGGCATCACACAGCTCGCTTTCAACGAAGAGTCGTCTGACGAGTTGCGTGCCAAAGCCGGAAAACTGGGCAGAGAATATGTCGTTCAGGCTGTAGGCACAGTTGCTGAGCGCTATTCAAAGAACAAGAAGATTGACACAGGCGACATAGAACTTATTGTAAACGAGCTGAACATCATCAGCGAGAGCGTCACCCCGCCATTCACCATCGAAGACCAGACAGACGGCGGCGACGAGCTCAGAATGAAATATAGATACCTTGACCTGCGCCGTCCTACGGTAAGGAAGAATCTTGAGCTTCGCCACCGCATGACGATTCTCATACGCAACTTCCTCGACGCACGCCAGTTTATAGAGGTCGAGACACCTATCCTCATCGGTTCTACACCAGAAGGAGCACGCGACTTTGTCGTGCCATCGCGCATGAATCCCGGACAGTTCTATGCCCTGCCGCAGTCGCCGCAGACACTGAAGCAGCTGCTGATGGTGTCTGGCTTCGACCGCTATTTCCAGATTGCGAAATGTTTCCGCGACGAAGACCTTCGTGCCGACCGCCAGCCGGAGTTCACACAGATAGACTGTGAGATGTCGTTTGTCGATCAGGAAGATGTGATCGAACTCTTCGAGGACATGGCACGCCATCTCTTCAAAGAGGTGCGCGGCGTGGAGCTTCCGGCAAAGCTGAGACAGATGACATGGCACGAGGCGATGAGCAAATACGGCTCTGACAAGCCCGACCTGAGGTTCGGCATGGAGTTCCAGGAACTGAAAGAGGTCTTCCCCGCAGGCAAGTTCCAAGTCTTTGACGACGCAGCATACATCGGAGGCATCGTATGCGAAGGCTGCGCGGCATATACACGCAAACAGCTCGACCAGCTCACCGATTTCGTGAAGTCGCAGCAGATTGGCGCCAAAGGCCTGGTATATATCAAATACAACGAAGACGGCACACTGAAATCATCCGTTGACAAGTTCTATACCTCTGACGAGATAAAGCATGTGGCAGAGACAGCCGGCGCAAAGCCAGGCGACCTTGTTCTTATCCTCTCTGGCGAGAAACCGAACAAAACGCGCGTGCAACTCTGCGCTCTGCGTCTTGAAATGGGTCGTCGTCTCGGACTGATGGACAAGAACCGTTTCGAATGTCTGTGGATTGTAGATTTCCCTCTCTTCGAATGGAGCGACGAAGAGCAGCGCCTCATGTCAACACACCATCCGTTCACTATGCCGAACCCGGACGACATACCATTGCTGACAACCGAACCCGCCAAGGTGCGCGCCAAAGCATACGACTTTGTATGCAACGGCATAGAGGTCGGCGGAGGCTCGCTGCGTATCCATGACGGCAAGTTGCAGGCGAAGATGTTCGAGGTGCTCGGCTTCACACCAGAGAAAGCCATGCAGCAGTTCGGCTTCCTCATCAACGCCTTCAAATACGGCGCGCCGCCACATGCAGGCCTCGCCTTCGGTCTCGACCGCTTCGTCAGCATCATGGCAGGCCTCGACTCGATACGTGACGTCATAGCCTTCCCAAAGAACAACAGCGGCAGAGACGTCATGCTCGACGCTCCTGGAGCACTCGACCCGAAACAGCTCGAAGAACTGCAGTTGCAACTCGACCTCAAAGAATAACAATCGCGCAAGCCGTACGGAAACAGGCTGGCGACAACGAACAACAGTCATTCTGCAATCTATTTTGCTGATTATTAGAACAAATGCGTTGATATGCGTCAAAAAAAACACTGCTTTTGTCGAATATGCCGTGAAAGCAGCGTTTTTTTTATTGTTAAATTTTGCCTATTAATGTAATAATGAGTAACTTTGCAAATAAATTAGTATCATGATTTGATATAGTTTCAATAGGTTAATTATTATTTAGGTAAAAAATGGCAGAAAAGAAAACAACAGAAGCAGCTGTGAAGAAGGCTGCTGCTCCGAAAAAAGCATGTGCAACAAAGAAGACTTGTGCTAAGAAAGCAGCTTCCACTCTCTACATCACAGCAGAAAACGTAGGTTTCCGTGCAGGTGACGTTTATCAGGCTCTTGCCAACGCACAGAGCGCTCTCTCAGTAAAAGAGATTGCAAAAGTTGCTGGCATCAGCGAGCAGGAAGTGCTACTCGGTGCAGGATGGCTCATGAAAGAGGGAAAGATCAATGGTGATTGCGACACTATCTCGCTTGCATAATATCTCTCCCAAGTGAGCTGAAGGCGAAGCCAAAGCTCAAGGTACATCATACAGTATGTCATGTCATGCACGCCAAAAGCGTCCATGAGACCGCCGAGAACGTACAGAAACTGACATGACAATTGTGAAAATGAGGTTTTGTTGTCCTTCCAAGCCAGGGATTACAGAACCTCATTATGTTTTTAAACAGAAATGAGGGCTATATGCCACAAACGGCAACACGACACAGACCCAGCACAGCCACGGACACGCAGCATACATCATGACAGACTATTCACAGGACATAATCGACATCCTTCTGCACGCACCCGACGGACTGCCTGTGCGGAAAATCGTCCGTCATGTATATAACAAGCACAACACACTCTTCTCGACCATACCCATTGAGGACATACGGCGTGACGTCTCAGCTACACTGTCGCAGAGTACACGTAAACGCAATTCGTGCTTCGAACGTGCCGGACGCAGAGGATACTACAAGATAAACATCAAAAGAGTAGAAGAACTATGCCTCAATTTCTCGGATGATGCTGCAGACTCAGGCCAGACAGCCACAAAACATACACACAATGATGATGAGCCTTCGCTCGGACTGCCTTTCTGCTGACACCAGCCAAACGCTGTAAGGCAGAATAAAAATCTCACAGACAACAACTTGCTATTCGATATAAAATACAGACCTATGGACAACCATCTCGTAATTATGGCAGGAGGAGTGGGAAGCCGCTTCTGGCCGATGAGCACAGAAACCACTCCAAAACAGTTTATTGACGTCCTTGGAGTAGGGAAGTCATTGCTGCAGCTCACTTTTGACCGTTTCTCAGACATCTGCCCCCCAGAGAATGTCTGGGTGGTGACAAACGAGAAATATGTCGCAAAAGTGAAAGAGCAACTGCCGCAGGTGCCCGCGGAGAATATACTCAGCGAACCGTGCCGCAGAAACACAGCGCCCTGCATCTGCTATGTCAGCTGGAGGATAAAGAAGATAAACCCAAAGGCGAACATCGTCGTCACACCAAGCGACCATATCGTCACTGACGTAACGGAATTCAGACGCGTCATAAAATCCGCACTGAAAACGACTGGCGAGAGCGACGCCATCATCACACTCGGCATGAAACCCACTCGTCCTGAGACAGGATACGGATATATACAGGCTGACCTCTCCGCAAGCTCCGCACGCAACAAAGAGGTATTTGTCGTTGACGCCTTCCGCGAAAAACCAGACCTTGAGACGGCAAAGCAATATATCAAGCAGAACAACTTCTTCTGGAACGCAGGCATCTTCATCTGGAACGTCTCAACCATCGTCAACGCATTCCGTATGTATGCGCCAACCATAAACCGCATCTTCGAGAATATCGAAGACGTCTATGGAACACCAGACGAACAAGAACGTATCAATGCTGTCTATCCCGAATGTGAGAGCATCTCTGTCGATTATGCCATCATGGAGAAAGCCGAAGAGATTTATGTCATACCTTCTGATTTCGGATGGAGCGACCTCGGCACATGGGGGTCGCTGCTGCAGCAGACGCCACACGACGTAAACGGAAACGGATGCATCGGAAAGAACATCCGCATGATAGACTCGCGCAACTGCATCGTACATGCCACCGACAACAAACAGGTTGTTGTACAAGGACTCGACGGATATATCGTGGCAGAGAAAGACGGCACGTTGCTCATTTGCAAACTCTCCGAAGAGCAACGCATCGCCAGCTTCCACGACTGAGACATCACACAACATAAACCAAATGAGAAAGCCCGTGGCTGTCACAAATCCTGTTGGGATATGTGACAGCCACGGGCTTTTCTGTCTTTGAACCATGAAGCACCGATGTTGCAATCGCCCGTAAACACAGAGTGTAAAATTATAAAAATGGTTGATAAAATATTATTTTCCCTTTCCAGTTACGAAAATAATGTGTATATTTGCAGAAAAATTGAATCACTATGCCAAAGAAATTATAACAGCGCCCACCGCGACGGATTTAGAGAAGGACGCAATGCTGGCATGGAAGCTGGCATCAAAGAAGGCATGGAAGCCGGATTGGAACAAGAAAAGCATGCAACTATCAAACGTCTGGAATCTAAATGGCTTTGACATCGCTACCATCGCGATAGCCACTGACATGAGTGAAGAAGATGTCATGCGTTTCCTTCAAACAAAGTGACAAGTACTGCTGCCATCCACTGTTGTGTCCTGTCAATCGGAAATGTTAAAAATATCTCTCATAACAAAATTAATCTCCATAAATATTCACTTTTCAAAAAAATAATCGTACTTTTGTAACTGAATCCAACCAGACAGGCTTTGTGCCGCGTTAAGGATTCCATTAACATCGTGGGTTTTTATAAGCATTCGCTATTATTCGCGTTCAGCCAAAAGCGTAGGAAACTTTCATGGATATAACGTAACAAGAATAATATGTGACAGGGTGTCTGTAGATATACGGTTGCCTTAGTTAGTTGTTTTAGCAATGCAATCACGCAATAGGCGTGGTGCATTCTTATAACTGACTGAGGTTTCCTTCCTACGCTACCTCAAAGCTGAACGCAATAAGGTGCATCGCGCCATTATTGTGTCTCGGCGTGATTGATAGTTGAGTGCCAAACGACTATCAATTTTTTATGGCAAACAAGAACCTGAATGCAGCCAAGACGGCAAAGAAGGATGAATTCTACACGCAGATGTCCGACATAGAGATGGAATTGCAGCACTATTGGCAGCATTTCCATGGCAAGACTGTGCTCTGCAACTGTGACGACCCTTACGAAAGCAACTTCTTCAAATACTTCGCTCTGCATTTCAATCATCTCGGATTGAAGAAACTCATCTGCACATGCTATAATGGTTCTCCCGTTCAAGGCGATGAATTGGCATTGCCGCTTGTCTTTGAGGATGATGAACCGAAGAAGGTTGCACACAAAGTGGTAATCACCGAAGTAAATGACCTAAACGGTGATGGGGCAGTTGACCTCTCGGATGTAAGAATACTCTTGCAAAACGACAAGAATGTGCTTTCCACTCTCGAAACAGGCGACTTCCGTTCCAAGGAATGTATAGAGTTGCTAAAAGAGGCTGATATTGTTGTGACCAATCCTCCATTTTCTTTATTTAGGGAATATATTGCACAGCTGATGGAATATGAGAAGAAATTTATAATAGTGGGTAGCCAAAAAGCTATCGGATGTAAAGAGATATTCCCTCTGTTCCAACAAAATAAGGTATGGTGGGGATATGGTTTCAAAGGTGCTGCTGCACATTTCTTTTCCCCTTATGAAGATATAGCGACATCAAGTAATCATAAAAAAGACATGATTCGAGTCTCAGGAGTTACTTGGTTTACAAATATTGAGATTCCAAAGCGAAACGAAGAACTTGATTTGGTTTGCCGCTATTCTCCTGAAGAATATTATCACTACGAGAATTATGATGCAATTGAAGTAAGTAAAACAACGGATATACCATATAATTATGCAGGTATTATGGGCGTTCCAATTACTTTTTTAGATAAGTATTGCCCTACTCAATTTGAAATTGTAGGTTCGAATAGTAGTACTGAACTGTGTAAACAATTAGGTGTCTTGCCTTTAGGGGAAGATTGGATTCGAAGGTACAGAGAACATGGTGGTACAGGACATAATACTGCGAATATGGTAAGAATAGTGTATAATGATAAAAATGGAAAACCCAAAGTGGCATTCCAAAGAATATTCATCCGCAACAAACATCCACGCCTATGATGACAATAAAGCAAATCAACGTGACCGTTGGTGAGATAACCAAGGGTTATGTCAACGACGATGAGGAAGGGGTCAGAGGATATAACGGTCTTCTTG
>CALZMB010000009.1 GCA_945788485.1 uncultured bacterium
CTGACAAAGCGCATTTATAGAACCCACCTATATGTAAGCCCATAGGCGTTTTGGCATAGCAAAGTGTCAGACGCGAGAAAGTCCCGAAAAGCCTTGACGCAAGTGCAAAAAGCGAGCCGTTGTATGAAAAATCTTGACAACGGGAAGATGCGGTTTTTTGTGTTACGGAAGGTGTGACAGACGTTTTGGAAGCCGGTTTTCACTGCTTTGCGGAGCAAGATAGTCAATGTCAGGAGGCAAGATAGTCAATGTCAGGAGGCAAGATAGTCAAAGTTGCAAAGCAAGAAAGACAAAGTTGCAGGCGAAAAAAGGCTGTTTTGCAGTCAAAAACCGATGTTTTTGGCAGGCAGGAAAGACGGTTTTCCTTGTTCTGGGAATGCAAGCTGCTGTGTGACAGCGGTTTGCGCAAAATGCGCGAGAAACGTCTGTACGCCGCCGTGTTGCGCCCCGCGCGTTTCTGCGCGATTCTCGCGGCTCAGGCGGCTGGCTTTGCCGGGTTGCAGATGCCCTTGCGCCGCGCTTTCTGCCTGCTGACAAAATGTAAGCGAAACGGCTTTCAGATGCCGTCGCGCGACAGTGACGCACGCCGCCAACCATCGCCCCGCGAGGCGCGCTGAGAGAAAAATCCTGCCGCGGTATGCCGTTGTTAGGAGAATTATTTGTAACTTTGCATCCTGAATAGCATACCACCATATCAACTGACAAGAAATGATAAAGAACATAATATTTGATTTCGGCGGCGTCATCATCACTCTCGACCAGCCCGAAGCCATCCGCCGCTTCGCCTCGTTAGGCTTGCCCGACGCCTCGTCGCAACTCGACGCTTATACGCAGGGCGGCATATTCGGAGCCGTAGAAGAAGGCAAGATAGGCGCCGAGACGTTCCGCAAAGAACTGTCGCGGCTGTGCTCGCGCGAGCTGACGTGGGACGAGTGCCGCCATGCGTGGTTAGGTTACAGGAAAGAAGTTCCGGCGCGCAACGTGGAGATTCTGAAACGCCTGCGCCGCGAGGGCTACCGCCTCATCATGCTGTCGAACACCAATCCCTACATGATGTCGTGGGCGATGAGCAATGAGTTCAGCCGCGGCATCGACGCGGAGTGTATGGAGGGCCGTCCCGCGGGCGACTATTTCGACGCAGTGTATCTCAGCTATGAGGTGGGATGCATGAAACCCGACCGCCGATTCTTCGCGCATGTGATGCAACATGAGGGCATACAGCCAGGCGAGACACTCTTCCTCGACGACGGGCCGCGCAACATCGAGGCGGCGGCAGCGTCAGGCATACACACCATGCAGCCCGAGAACGGCGCCGACTGGACACAGCTTCTCTTAGACCGCCTGGCGGAATGAAACAGCGGCGCCGAACAGCGCACAACCAAGGGTGAAACGCCCGAAAGGCGAAATTATATGCGTGCATAATATAATAATGTGTAAAAAACGATGCTGTATGCGGAAAATTTTGTAATTTTGCATCTGCTTTACGCTTTTATTTGATAGACATTGGAACGACAACAACAGAACATAACACAATAGATGGTACAGAACAAACAGAGACGCCGTTGGACCATAGAGCCCGGGCACGAGCTGACGGAGATGGACAAAGAGATTCTCTATTGGCAGAACCGCAGCAAGAGCGTGCCGAGCCGCGACCTCGTGAAAACGCCCGAACAGATAGAAGGCATACGCCGCGCCGGCGTGGTGAACACCGCCGTGCTGGACGCTGTAGCCGCCGCGATACGCCCCGGCATCTCGACACAAGAGATAGACGACATCTGCATGGCAGTGTGCCGCAGCCATAACGCCACGCCCGCCTGCCTCGGATACGAGGGATTCCCGAAATCGGTGTGCGTCAGCATCGACGACTGCGTGTGCCACGGCATACCGAAGCCCGACGAGTTCTTGCAGGAAGGCGACATCGTGAACGTGGATTTCACCACTATCCTCGACGGATACTACGCCGACGCCTCGCGGATGTTCATCGTGGGCGGGAAGACGACGCCGGAGAAGGAGCGTCTCGTCAAAGTGGCGAAAGAATGTCTTGAGATAGGCATGGAGACGGCGAAGCCGTACTGCTTCGTCGGAGACATCGGCAACGCCATACAGAAACACGCGCACAAGAACCGCTGCTCTGTCGTGCGCGACCTCTGCGGACACGGCGTGGGACTGAAGTTCCACGAAGACCCCGAGGTGGTGCACTACGGGAAGAAAGGCTCTGGCATGTTGCTCGTCCCGGGCATGGTGTTCACCATCGAACCGATGATAAACCTCGGCGACTGGAAAGTATTCATCGACGCAGACGACCCCTTCGGATGGGAGGTATATACCGAAGACGGCTCGCCGTCGGCACAGTGGGAGCACACCCTCGTCATGACAGAGACAGGCGTAGAGGTGCTGACATACTGATATGCTTTCCATTTGTTGGGAAAAACGAACGAAACAGGAGAATTACGCAATGATATACATATTGGCAATAGAATCGTCGTGCGACGACACCTCGGCTGCGGTGCTGCGCGACGGCGTGCTGCTGAGCAACGTCACCGCCTCGCAGAAGGTGCATGAGGAATATGGCGGCGTGGTGCCCGAACTCGCGTCGCGAGCGCACCAGCAGAATGTGGTGCCCGTGGTGGACGCCGCGCTGAAACGTGCCGGCGTGGAGAAAGAACAGCTGTCTGCCATCGCCTTCACACGAGGTCCCGGACTGATGGGCTCGCTCCTCGTCGGCGTGAACTTCGCCAAGGGCATGGCACGCGCACTCGGCATACCGCTCATCGATGTCAACCATCTGCAAGGGCATGTCATGGCACACTTCATAAAAGAGAGCGACGACGACACGTCGCAGCCGCCTTATCCCTTCATCTGCCTCCTCGTCAGCGGAGGCAACTCGCAGATTGTGAAAGTGAACGCATACAACGACATGGAGGTGCTCGGGCAGACAATAGACGACGCGGCGGGCGAGGCGATAGACAAATGCTCGAAGGTGATGGGGCTGGGCTACCCCGGCGGACCGATAATCGACCGCCTCGCGCGGCAGGGCAATCCCCACGCCTATCAGTTTGCCGAGCCGCATGTGCCGAACCTCGACTACTCTTTCTCAGGGCTGAAGACGTCATTCCTCTACAATCTGAGGAAATGGGTGGCAGACGAACCCGACTTCATTGAGAACCACAAGGAGGACATCGCGGCGTCGCTCGAATATACCATCGTCGATATACTGATGAAGAAACTGAAACTCGCCGTGAAGCAGACCGGCATAAAACATGTCGCGCTGGCGGGAGGCGTGAGCGCGAACAACGGCTTGCGCAACGCGTACAAAGACTATGCGCGGCGATTCGGATGGACCATCTACATCCCGAAATTCAGCTACACGACAGACAACGCGGCGATGATAGGCATCGTCGGGACATACAAATACAAGGACAAAGACTTCTGCGACATCAACGCCCCCGCGTTCTCGAAAGTCACTTTCGGATGAGACAGCCCGGGAGGAAAGACAAGAAGGACAGACAACAGACACCTAAAACATCATAAACATCAAACATGAATTTTGAGAAGAAAGTATTGAGCAAAGAGCTGCTCGCTCTGCTCTATGAGTCGGATAAGACAGTAGGAACCGCCGAGAGCTGCACGTCAGGCATGATAGCCGCCGCCATCACCACCGTGCCCGGCGCGTCAGACTATTTCAAAGGCGGCATCGTCAGCTATACCGACGATGTGAAAACCGCGCTCCTCAACGTTGACCCGGAGGTAATCGAAAAGAAGACCGCCGTATGCGAAGAGGTCGCGCTGCAGATGGTGAAAGGCGCGATAGAAAGGCTCGGAGTGGATTATGTCGTCGCATCGACAGGATTTGCCGGACCCGGAGCGGCTGCCGGAGTGCCCGTCGGAACCATCTGGCTCGCGTGCGGAAACAAAGACGAGCAGACAACGCTGAAACTCTCTGAAGACGAGGGACGCGACAAGAACGTGGAGAATGCCGTACACCAGGCCCTCGCCCTGCTGCTCGACTTCATACGCCAGCACGAACCAGCACGCACGGGAGACGAGATTGTCGAACTCACGGCAAACTGACGGCAAGCTCACGGCAAACTGGCGGCAAGCCGGTAGGCTTCAGGGAAAAAGCGATGCACAAAGCAACGGATATGTGCAGAATTATTGACAATTATAGTTCGGTGTAAAGAAAATTTCACTTAAAATTAAAGATTGTTAATAGTTTTCTTGGATATTAAAATAATTTTGTGTAAATTTGCGCAAAATTTTGTAAACAAGAGAAACATTGAAGACACTTTTTTCCATAATAACCGCCATCGCGCTCCTGCTCACCATGCAGGCGTGCCAGTTGAAGATATGGGACGAGAACAGCGCAGGAGACAGCGAGACAGACGTCACTGTGGCAAGATACGACCGGCTGCAAAGCCGCTATCTCACCACAGGCGACTTCTCAGCACTCCAGAGCATGAACATCTCATACCCGATGGAGACCCGCACGCTCGTAGAGAATGTGCTGCAGCTCGGGACAGTGGATATGCCGGACATCAACGAGAGGCTGCTAAAATTCTACCAGGACACCACCCTGCAGACCATCATAGCAGAAGCCGAGACGCAGTATGCCGACATGGACGACATCAACAAAGAGCTCTCAGAGGCTTTCCGCCAGCTCAGGAAACACATCCCGGACTTCCCCATACCTGTCGTCTATGCGCAGATAGGAGCCTTGACGCAGAGCATAATCGTCGGTGACGGCATCGTAGGAGTATGTCTCGACAAATACCTCGGGAAAGACTTCCGCGTCTATGACAGATACTATCTCGACTACCAGAAAGAGACAATGACACGCGAACACCTCGTGCCAGACTGCCTCACGTTCTACATCCTATCGCTCTATCCGCTCGAAAACTTCGACAACTCACAGCAAGTCATGCGCGACAGGCATATCGCGAAGATGATGTGGGTCGTCAACAAAGTGACGGGGAAGAAGACGTTCGACACACCGGAACTGAGACGCGTGGACGACTACATGAAGCATAACCCGAAGGTGACGATACACCAGCTGCTCACCATGCGCGACAACTGACCGTGAACACGCTGCGCCACCGCAAAACAAAACACCTTAGATCATGAAACATATCATACTGACAATGTTGGTTGCACTCTCTGCAATGAATGCCTCGGCAGGCAAGACAGTGACTCTCGACGCCGTGACAGACGGCGTGTTCTCCGCAATGCGGCACACTGCCGTCACACCTTTGCCCGACGGGGAGAACTACGCCTGCCTCGACGACGGCAAAGTGACTGCCTACAGCTACAAGACAGGCAGGCAGACAGCAGTCCTCTTCGACCCCAACGACACCATGGGCGAGAAAATCAGCGGGGCGCAGAGATTCATCCTCTCGCCCGACGCGTCAAAGATACTCATCGCGACAGGCGTGAAGCCTATCTACCGCCGCTCGTTTGCAGCACAATGGTATATCTACGACCTGCGCTCGAAACAGCTCTCCAGACTGTCTGACAACGGGCCGCAGCAATCGCCCGTATGGAGCCCTGACGCCACGCAGGTGGCGTTTGTCAGAGACAACAACATCTTCCTCGTCAAACTGCTCTACGACAACGCCGAGAGCCAAGTGACGAAAGACGGAAAGCGCAACGCCATCATCAACGGCATACCAGACTGGGTGAACGAAGAGGAGTTCTCTATCGCCACATCACTGTGCTTCACAGCCGACGGCTCGCAGATTTGCTGGATAAAATACGACGAGACAGACGTGCCGACATACGACCTGCAGCTCTTCAAAGGAGCGTCGCAGACAAAAGACGAATACGCCGACTACCCCGGACTCTACTCATACAAATACCCCAAGGCAGGACAGAAAAACGCCACGGTCAGCGCATGGAGCTTCGACGTGAAGACAAAGAAGACCGAGAAACTGCAGCTGCCATTGGACAACGACGGATACATCTGCCGCATCATACCCACTGCCGACCCGCTGAAAGTGCTCTACGTCACGCTCAACAGGCATCAGGACAAGATGGACATCTATGCCGTCAACCCGCGTTCTACACTGTCACAGCTCGTCATACACGAGGAGGTGAAGAAATATGTCGTTGAGGCAGCATACACAGATTTGTGCGTCACAGACAACAACATACTCATGCTCTCTGACCGGGACGGATTCCGACACCTATACCTCTACACCATGAACGGAACGCTGAAACGCAGCGTATGCCCGCAGAACATCGACATCACAGCGGTGTACGGATATGACGAAAAGACAGGAGACATCTTCTATCAGGCTGCCGTAACGCCGCAGACACGACACGTCTTCGTCAACAACAAAAACGGAAAGACAATAAAACTGTCTCAGAAAGAAGGCACAAACAGCGCAACATTCTCTGCCGGATTCGACTATTTCTTCAATACATGGTCCGACCGCAACACGCCATTTCTCTGCACATCAAACAGCCGCACGGGAAAACACATCGCAACGCTTGTCGATAACAAAGAGACAATAGAGCGGCTGAAAGAATACGACATCCCCGAAAGGGAACTCTTCTCATTCACCACATCAGAAGGCGTGACGCTAAACGGATATATGCTGAAACCAGTCGGCTTCAACCCGACAAGACGCTATCCTGTCATCATGCACCAGTACAGCGGACCCGCGTCGCAGCAGGTCATCGACGCATGGCAGATGGGCTCGCACGGACAGGGAGCGGCATACGACGCATACCTCTGTTCGCTCGGATTCATCGTAGTGGCGGTCGATGGAAGAGGAACAGGAGCACGCGGAGCAGAATTCGAGAAAGCCACATACATGAACCTCGGCGTTCTGGAGGCAAAAGACCAGGTGGAGACTGCCCTGTGGTTAGGAAACCAGCCATACGTTGACATAGAACACATAGGCATCTGGGGATGGTCGTTCGGAGGATTCTGCACGCTGATGGCAATGAGCGAAGGCCGCCCCGTGTTCTACGCCGGCGTTGCTGTCGCCCCGCCGACATCGTGGAAATACTACGACACGATATACACCGAGCGCTTCATGCGAACACCAAGGGAGAACCCCGACGGATACACTGAATCGCCAATCTCGCGCGCCGCGAAGCTCCACGGAAAGCTCCTCATCTGCCACGGCACGGCAGACGACAACGTGCACCCGCAGAACACATACGAATACAGCGACGCCCTCGTCGAGAACGACAAGGACTTCCGCGAGATATTCTACACCAACTCAAACCACAGCATAGCGAAAGGCAAATCGCGCCAGCACCTCCTGAAACAGGTAGCCCAGCATTTCCTCGACGCGATGAAATGAAACGCTTTCGGCTTGTAGCTAAGACATAAACAATAATAAAAACAGACCTTGTCCGTCAGAAAATGATAGACAAGGTCTGGTTTCTTTATGTCATGAATGTATGTGAAAAGATGAGGGTGAGCAAGGCAGATTGCCTTTATGGTCAGAGAATGGCGTGCTTGCCATCTACCCGCCGCTATTTCTTCTTCTTCTCAGCGAACGGCATCTCGATGAGGAAAGATGTCACCCAGCCGTTTGCGCCGGCGGGAAGGAGGTTGATGGTGCCGCCGGACTGGGTCATAATCTGCCTGCAGAGGGCAAGGCCGATGCCGGAGCCTTTCTTCTTCGTGCTGAAGAATGGGATGAAGATGTCCTGACGGATGTCGTCGGGGATTGGGCTGCCGTTGTTGCTGATGCGGATGCGAAGCGGGGAAACGCCATATTGATAGGCGTAAATCTGTATCATCGCGCCCTTCATGCACTCGCCGGAGCCGTCGGGTGAGACGAATGATTCAACGCCGTTCTTCACGATGTTCACTATCATCTGGCGGAAGAGGTTGCGGTCGGCATATACCTCGCCGTGGTGCATGTCGCAGACGAGGTTCAGCGTGATGTGTGAAGGCACGCCGCGTAGGTTGCATACGCTTTCAAGCAGCTCTTGCACGGAGAACTGCTCGGGATGCGAATCTTGCAGGGATGTGAACTTGCGGTAGGAATCGACAAATTCGATCAGTCCCGTTGAAGTGTCGTGAATAGCCTTCAGTCCTTCGTACATCGGAGATGAGGCTATCGCCTTGTCGCTCATGAAGACATCGGTGAGCGAGATGACGGGCGCTATGCCGTTCATTATCTCATGCGTAAGGATGCGCGTCAGCTTCTCCCACGACTGCACCTCGATTTCCTGACGCTTCCTGCATGTGTGTTGCAGCAGCGTGTTGAACGTGTCTATCATGGGTTTGTCGAGAAACAGGATGCCTCTCGATGACAGGCGGAAGGTGTAGTCGTTGTTGTCCAAAGCCTCCGTGATGTGGCGGCAGGCACGGCGGATTTGTCTCTGGCGCAGCATCTGGAAGAGCGTGAAAGCCGCGAGGCAGCATAGCACTGTGATGATATATGACATGATAAGCAGGGGAGATGATATGCCTGAAGCCTGATGAGTAATGTTCAAAGAATGACGCGAAAGATGAAATGGATGTCGCAGGATGTTTTCTTTGAATTTTGCTGAGGCTCGGCGCGGCTTATTTGTTGTTGCGTTTCAGTTTGTTGTAGAGCGTCTGTCGCGTGATGCCGAGAATCTCGGCGGCCTGTGTCAGATTGCCGTGGCATTTGTCTATCGCCTTGCGTATGTGCTCGTCTTCCATCTCGTCGAGTGTAGAGAGACGGTTCGACGATTCGACGGCGGCAAGGAGGGTGGCGATGAGATGGGCGTTGTCCCAGGGCTTGACAACGAAATCGAAGGCTCCGGACTTTACGCCGCGCACTGCGAGGTCGATATCGCCGTAGGCGGTGAAGAGCACGACGGGGATGTCGGGATGCTGCTGCCTGATGTGCTGAAGGCATGTCAGACCTTCAGAGCCGTTGTTCACGCCGAGCGAGAAGTTCATGTCGAGGAGGATGACAGACACCTTCTCTTGCATAAGTGTCGCCATCAGCTTGTCGGGATTGGGGAGGGTGATGACCTTGTCGAAGTCTAATCTCAACACATATTTCAGAGAAATGAGGATGTTCTCGTTGTCGTCGATAACAAGTACTGTGCGCATGGGTTTGTCTTATCTTGTTTATGGGATAACAAAAAAGGCCAAATGCGGTGTGGAAAAACAGGGTATAGCAGCCCTTGTCACACAGCATCTGGCTTGAAAAAGTATATGTTTCAGTGAATCTCCCGTATGTCACGCTCAACGTTAGAGCGTATGTTGGTGAGGAAGCGTTTCATGCCGTCGGCATCTTTCGTGTCGATGATGTCGAGCAGCTCTTTCAGCCGCTCCCGTATCTTCACCACGTTGTCGTGAGTGTAAGGGTTGAAGAGAATCTCTTGAAGCAGATAGTCATCCTCGTTCAGCACACCCTTGGCAATGCGCATGTGGCGTTTGAATGTCGTGCCGGGCGCATCCTGATGCTCCATGACGGCTGCAAAGGTGAAGGTGGATACGAAAGGGATGGAGAGAGAGTATGCCACCGTGCGGTCGTGCTCGTCGAAGGTGTATTCGTAGATGTTCAGGCCGAGACGGCTGTAGAGGTCTTTGAAGAAGCATCTGCCCATATAGTCGCCCTCGCTGATGATGATGGCGTTCTCTTCAGACAGCTGGTTCAGGTTGGCGAAGGTGGGACCGAACATCGGGTGGGTGGAGACGAAGCGGAAGCCAGTGCTCTCGTAGTATTCTTTCAGGTCTGTTTTCACGGAACTGATGTCGGACAGGATGCAGGTCTTCGGAAGATGGGGCAAGACGTCGTTGAAGGCAGGGATGGTGTATTTCACCGTCACGGCGTTGATGACAAGCTCTGGCTCGAAGGCATCTATCTCGTCAAGATGAGAGAAACGCTGGCAGTTGTATGTGAAACGCAGACGCTTGGCGTCGCGCTCGAAGACTGCCACCTCATGGTCGAAGCTGAGTAGGTCGATGAAGAACGAGCCCATCTTGCCCGCTCCTAAAATAAGTATCTTCATATTCGTTGTTTGTCTTTTGATTCATGCAAGGATGCGTGGAGAATCATTTGTTCACTATCTCAAGCTGCTGACGGACAGATTCTTCGTGTATGTGCTCGTAAACCTGCTTCACGAAGTCTGCGCTCATGCCGCACAAGGCACCCTGTGCGCCGCGCTTGTCAAGAATCTCAGAGTAGCGGCCTGTCTGCAGTACAGTCATGTTGTGCTCTTTCTTGTATTGTCCGATTTCGCGGCAGACGCGCATCCGTTTAGACAGAAGGTCCATGAGCTGGTTGTCGATGGCGTCTATCTGCTTGCGCAGCTGTGTGATGCCTTCTGTGGTGTAGGTGGCTTCGCGCACCTGTAGGATAGAGAGAATGTAGTCGAGTACATCAGGAGTGACCTGCTGCTTTGCGTCAGACCATGCCTTGTCGGGGTCGCAGTGGCTCTCTACCATGAGGCCGTCGAAGCCGAGGTCCATTGCCTGCTGGCAGAGAGGAGCGACGAGTTCGCGCTTGCCGCCCATGTGCGACGGGTCGCAGATGATAGGCAGCTCGGGTATGCGGCGGCGCAACTCGATAGGTATCTGCCACATAGGCAGGTTGCGGTAGATTGTCTTGTCGTAAGACGAGAAGCCGCGGTGTATGGCACCGAGACGCTTCACGCCTGCAACGTTGAGGCGTTCGACAGCGCCAATCCACAGCTCCAGGTCTGGATTGACAGGGTTTTTCACAAAGACCGGGATGTCAATGCCCTGCATCGCGTCAGCCAGCGACTGCATGGCAAAGGGATTGGCTGAGGTGCGCGCGCCAATCCAAAGGATGTCCACGCCGTATTTCATCGCGAGTTCCACATGCTCTGGTGTGGCGACCTCAGTGCCGATGTTCATGCCCGTCTCTTTCTTTGCTGCCTGCATCCATTTCAGAGCAGGCTCTCCGTGGCCTTCGAAGCCGCCCGGTTTTGTGCGTGGCTTCCACACTCCGGCGCGGAAGTTGTGACAACCTTTCTCTGCAAGCTGTTTCGCTGTACTCATCACTTGCTCTTCACTCTCTGCCGAACACGGGCCGGCGATGACGAACGGTCGTTTGTTGTCGCTTGGTATATCAAGCGGAAGAAGTTGTATTTCCATATATGTAATTGTGTTGTTTTTGTCGTTGATGGTGTAATAAATAATAATGTGTAGTGTCAGCAAGAGGCGCTTGATTCTCAGAAAACCTTCTTTATGCGTTCGAGAGCCTCCTGCATCTTCTCGTCTTTTCCGCAGAGGGAGATGCGGATGTACCGCTCGCCGTTGCTTCCGAAGATGAAACCAGGGGTGATGAAGACCCTTGCCTCGTGCAGCACACGCTCAGTCAGCTCTTCGCAGTCGGCGTAGCTTGCAGGTATCTTTCCCCACAGAAACATTCCCACTTGATTAGGGTCGAAGGTGCAGCCAAGCGTGGTCATAATCTCTTCGGCTATCTTGCGGCGGCGGAGATATGTGTTGTAGTTTGCCTCAATGTGCCATTCGTCGCTGTTCTTGTATGCTTCGGCGGCGGCAAGCTGCAGTCCGCGGAATGTGCCGGAATCTATGTTCGACTTTATCTTCAGTATCCATGAGATGAACTCTCGGTTAGAGGCGCACATTCCGACGCGCCATCCCGGCATGTTGTGGCTCTTCGACATGGAGTTAAGCTCTATGCAGCAGTCTTTTGCGCCAGGCACTTGAAGCAGCGAAATCGGCTTTTTGTTTATGATGAAAGAGTAGGGGTTGTCGTTCACGACGACGATGTCATGCTTCTTTGCGAACTCAACGATGCGTTCGTAGGTTGCCATCTGTGCATTGCCGCCTGTCGGCATGTTGGGATAGTTTGTCCACATGAGCTTAACCTTTGAGAGGTCGAGAGCCTCGATCTGCTCCCAGTCGGGTTGCCATGCGTTGTCCTCGCGTAGGTTGTAGTTCACAATCTTCTGTCCGAGAATCTTTGAGAGCGAGGTGTAGGTCGGGTATCCCGGGTTTGGGACAAGCACCTCGTCGCCCGGATTGCAGAAAGCGAGGGTGATGTGCAGTATGCCTTCTTTAGAGCCGATGAGCGGCTGTATCTCGCTCTCCGGGTCGAGTTCAACGCCGTACCAGCGTCTGTAGAACTCTGCCATGGCGTTCCGCAGTTCTGGAGTGCCGCCAGTTGGCTGGTATCCGTGTGCTGACGGGTCGTGTGCCACCTCGCACAGACGTTCGACGGTTTGTGGAGAGGGCGGCATGTCTGGAGAGCCGATGGCAAGCGATATGATGTTCTTGCCTTCTGCGTTCATACGGGCTACTTCTTTTAGTTTGCGGCTGAAATAGTATTCCTGTACTAAGCTCAGCCTGTCTGCTGGTTGTATCATACGTTTGATGGTATTGTGCGTGAGAATTGTTTCGTCCGGGACGAAGAGAAAGGAAGGCGGGGCGGGAGGGGAATCATGCTGATTTGTATTCGCCAAGAATCCTCAGGTCGAGCGTGAGAGGCGTGATGGCGTCTATCGACTGTCGGTATCTGACAAGGTCGTCGTATGTGACGTCGATGTAGAACATATATTCCCATTCTCTTCCGATGATGGGCAGCGACTGTATCTTTGTCAGCTGCATCTTGTAGAAACTGAGGATGGAGAGCACCTGCGAGAGCGAGCCTTCTTCGTGTGGCAGGGAGAAGACGAGCGATGCCTTGTTTGTTTCGTTAAGGCGGCGGAGCATATCAGCCTTGCGAGGGTCGGAAAGGACGAGGAAGCGTGTGAAGTTGTGCTTGTTGTCCTCGATGTTGTTTTCAAGCACCTTCAGGCCGTAGAGGGCGGCAGCGTCTGCATGGCAGATGGCGGCGGTGTGACGGATGTTGTTCTCGGCTATCCATTTTGCAGAGCCTGCGGTGTCGTCGTCTTCGACAAGCTTGATGCTCGGGTGTTGAGAGAGATATTTCCGGCACTGCATCAGTGCCACTGGATGCGAGTGTACCTCATGTATGTCTTCCATCTCCTCAGATGGGAGAGCGCAGAGACAATGTGAGATATGCGTCTTGTGCTCACCCACAATTGTAGCGCCGCTGTCGCGCAACAGTTCGTAGTTGTGGAGCAGAGAGCCGGCGATGGTGTTCTCTATTGCTGCCAGTCCGATGACGGTGGGGTCGCTCTTCATCTGGGCGAAGACCTCTTCGAAAGTGTCGCAGCAATATATCTGCAGCTGTTCGCCTTCGAAATATTTATGGGCTGTGATGTCGTGGAAGCTGCCTTCCATGCCCTGAATTGCTATGCGTTTCAATGTTTGATGTTGTTTATGTTGTCTGGAATGTGCTTTGAATGTCACTAACGAAAAAGCCCCGCATCAAGGTTTAGCTTGAAGCGGGACTTTACGAGTAGCCTTTCAGAATGCTCTGTATCGCTATGGTCCTAAGTTGAAATTACACGCAACTTCCCGCTTCACAGTTCCCTGCAAAGTAATAAAAGTAAAAATAGCGTGCAAATAACTTTTCCATAAACTTACTGTATGAAACTATTTGTTCTGAAATCGCTGCAAAATTAATCCTTTTCTTTTATCTGAACAAAAAAATATTAGATTATTGCAACTTGCTTAACCATCTTTAACGTTTTGCTCGTGACAGTGAGCAGACAAGCTGTAAAGTCAACAATCGCGTCTGTCTGTTGTCGTACTAAGAATCTTTTGCTGTTTGTGTGTACGTTGTCGCAATGCAAATCCTGTTGTTCTCTATCTTCACTTTGCCTTCGGTGTAGAGTGTGAGAATCGTCTGTTCGGTCATGTTTTGCGGATGGTGCAGGCTTTGGTAGATTTCAGAGAGCCTGTGGGGCTTTCCGTCGGAGAGAATGGCGAGGATGTCAGAGAGGCATCCCGCGCTGTCGGGTGTTGTGCCGGATGCTTGTTTGCGTTTGGCTATGCAGATGTCGCAAGCTTCGCAGTCGGTTTTTGACGTTTCGCCGAAATATCTGACGAGGAATGTTTGCCGGCAGATGATGTCTTCTCTGCAATAGGCAATCATGTTCTCGATGTTGTCATCCATAACCTTTCGTCGTGTCTCGTAAACATCTTTGCCGAGCTTCACTTCGTATCCGTCAACCCTGTCTATCAGGAATGTCAGCTTCGGATTGGTGCGCGGCGGCACGAAATCAATGATATGTTTCCGTCTGAGGAAAGAGAACGCTACATGGATGCTTTGCGGGCGGCATTTCAGTTTGCGTGCCATATCTTCGTCGTCAACGAAGACATAGTCGGTGAAGATGCCTTCGCAGCGGCGTACGAGGTACTCTATGATTTGGTCTTCAAAATCGTCTATGTCGTTGAGTCTGTAAAGTTCGTCGCGCTTCACGGTGAAGTGTACTCTGTAGAAGCTGTCGGGGTCTGTGTTGTAGAAGATGTATCCGGCATTGTGCAGGATTCTCATTGCGGCGTCGGTCTGGTTCTGCATATATTTGTATTGGGCGCAGAACTTTGCCAAAGGGAAGATGAAGGAGTGGCCTTTTCCCATGCCTACACCTATTTGATAGAAATATGCGATATGTTCGTAAACGTCTCGTATGAACGCTTTGTCTGGGAATGCGTTAGCGAGGCGTTTGCGCATAGTGCTCTCCGCCGATGGACTGAGCAGCAGCACTGCGTATGCATGTTGTCCGTCTCGCCCTGCCCTGCCTGCTTCTTGAAAATATGCCTCTATCGAATTTGGCACATCGGCATGTATGACAATCCGCACGTCAGGTTTGTCGATGCCCATGCCGAAGGCGTTTGTGGCAACGATGACACGTTTTTTGTTTGTCTGCCAGTCTTCTTGATGCTTGTTCTTTACGGCGATGTCAAGTCCGGCATGGAAGTATGTTGAGGTGAAGCCGGCCTTCTCCAGTTCTATGCTCAGCTCGTGTGTCTTGAGGCGGCTCATGGTGTAGATGATGGCGCTGCCTTGTGTGTTTTTCAAGATGTGTATAATCTCTTCCGTTATGTCTTTCGTACGTCTGACAACGTATGAGAGGTTGTCGCGTCTGAACGACATCCGGAAGATGTTGTCGTCTTTGAAGTCTAACTGTGTCCTGATGTCCTGAATGACTTTGGGTGTAGCTGTGGCAGTGAGTGCAAGGACGGCTTTTCCGGGCAGATGGCGGCGCAGGACAGTTATCTTCTTGTATGCAGGCCTGAAGTCGTGCCCCCATTGTGAGATGCAGTGTGCTTCGTCAACGGTGATGAAGCTGACCTTGATATGTTTCAGCTTCGTGAGGAAGAAAGGCGATTCTATTCTCTCTGGCGAGATGTACAGGAGTTTTATTTTGCCGTAAATACAGTTGTCCAAGACCTGAACAATTTGCTGGTGGCATAGCCCTGAATGCAGTGCGTAGGCTGTTATGCCTCGTCTTCTGAGGTTCTGAACCTGGTCGTTCATCAGCGAGATGAGTGGCGTGATGACGATGCACACTCCAGGCATCGCCATTGCGGGCACCTGGAATGTTATGGATTTCCCTCCTCCGGTGGGCATGAGGCCGAGTGTGTCGCTGCCTTTTGAGATGCTGTCGATAATCTCTTCTTGTATGCCTCTGAAGCTGTCATACCCCCAATATTGTTTCAGAATCTCTTTGTGCGTCACAGTTTTTTTTTAGTTGACAAGTTTACGAGTTTACGAGTTGACAAGTTGTTTCCTAATTAGTTGACAAGTTGACAACTAAAAAATTCAACCCCTTTCGTCAGTGACATCAGTGCGGATGTCTTCTATCTGCAGTTGTATGGCGCCATGCCGATAGATGTTTTCTTCGATGGTGTAAGCGATGTCGAACGATCGTCTTGACTTTATGTATCTCGCTGCTGCCGACTGTCCGAAGGCTATGCCGTTCATGATGTTGTTCGACTTTGAATCGACGAGCTCGAGTTTGATGTGTTCTTGCTGTCTGCCGACAACCTTTGATGTCCCGAAGTCATACACCTCTTCTGTAGCGAAAAGCGGCTTTGTGTTTCCTGGTCCGAAGGGAGCGAACTTCCTGAGGTCAGAGTGCAGTTTCTTTGTTATCTCCCGGAATTCGAGCAAGGCGTCGATGTGCAGTATCGGCTCGGTTTGCTCTGGCATGATATGCTTATCGACATACTCCTGGAACTTGCTTTGGAACTGTTTCACGTTCTCCCATTTCAGCGTGAGGCCGCAGGCGTAGGTGTGTCCTCCGAAATTGAGCAGCAGGTCTCGGCACGACTTTATGGCGGCGTAGATGTCGAAGCCTGCGACGGAGCGCGCTGAGCCTGTGGCGAGGTCGCCGTCTCGCGTGATGACGACGGTGGGGCGGAAATAAATCTCAGTGAGGCGTGACGCCACGATGCCGATGACACCTTTCTTCCATCCCTCGTCGTACAGGACGATGCTTGACTGGTGTTTCTGGTTCTCGAGGCGTTCCACGATCTGGTTCGCCTCGTCTGTCATCTGTTTGTCTATATCTTTGCGCTGCTCGTTGTATTCGTTTATCTGTTCAGACACTTTGAGCGCATGTGCATAGTCTTTCTCTACGAGCAGATCGACGCTCTCTTTCCCGTTCTCCATTCTGCCGCTGGCATTGATGCGCGGTCCGATTTTGAATGTGATGTCGCTCATGGTGACCTGCCGTCCGGTCATGCCGCAGACTTCTATTATCGCCTTCAGTCCTGTCGATGGTTCCTGGTTGAGTTGCCGCAGTCCGTGATATGCGAGTATGCGGTTCTCGCTCTCTATGGGCACGAGGTCTGCCGCCACGCTGACGGCGCATAGGTCGAGCATGGGTTGCAGCTGTGCGAATGGTATGCCGTTGCTGCGTGCGAATCCCTGCATGAATTTGAATCCTACGCCGCATCCGCAGAGGTGCTTGAAGGGGTAGGTGTCGTCTTTTCGCTTCGGATTCAGTATTGCCACGGCGCACGGCAATGTCTCGTCCGGGACATGATGGTCGCAGACGATGAAGTCGATGCCTAATGATTTGGCATACGCAATCTCGTCAATAGCCTTTATGCCGCAATCGAGGATGATGATGAGAGATACGCCGTTTGCTTTCGCATAGTCTATGCCTTTCTTCGATACGCCATATCCTTCGTCGTAGCGGTCGGGGATATAATAGTCGATGTTAGAATAGAACTGTTGCAGGAATTTATATACGAGTGCGACTGCTGTGCATCCGTCAACGTCGTAGTCTCCATAAACGAGAATGCGTTCTTTTCTTCCGATGGCATCGTTCAGCCTATCCACCGCGAGGTCCATGTCTTTCATCAAGAACGGGTTGATGAGGTCTGTCAGCTGTGGACGGAAGAATCTTTTTGCTGCTGATTCAGTGGTAATGCCACGCCTCAGTAGTAGTCGAGCGAGCACCGGGGCGACATTCATTTTCTTTGCGAGTGTCTGTGCCGCGCTTTCCTCAGCCTCTGAGGTCGGAGTATATTTCCATTTGAAGTGCATAGTCTTTTATAGTGTTTTAGTTGACGAGTAAACAAGTTGACGAGTTGACAAGTTATATGTACTGTCATCTCAAAACTTGTCACTCAAATACTATCAACTTGTCAACTCGTCAACTTGTCAACTCGTCAACTCAAAAAAAACAATCAGATTCCGAGTTTCTTTCTGATGTCCTTAGGTATAGCGTTTTTGTTCACCATATAGTCCATTGTCTTTGCTATGATGAAGTTCTTTGACATATACCATGTGCCTTTATACTCGTTGTCTGTGCCCCATGAGTTTTTCACCATGTAGTATTCGCGTCCGGTCTGGTCTTTCGCTATGCCGTAGATGAGCATTCCGTGGTCGTCGGTGAGTGTCCAGTTGTCATACTCTTTCTGACGCTGTTCTTGCGACGGTGTAAGTTCTTTCACCGACACTCCGGCTTCTTTTATCTTGTCTTTTTTCTCTGCTGCGGACAGTTTCAGCCATTTCGCCATGTCAGAGCCTTCGAGGCCTTGCGGCGCTTTCTCGTCAATGAGAAGCGCGATGCCGTTGCGTGTGAATCCGCTCTCAGACACGTCTCCGCCCCATGCCACGGTGTAGCCGTTCATGATGGCGTTGTCGATGACGGCAGCCATCTCGTCGATAGGCAGGTTCCAAGAGTGCGGCTGACGCCAGTTGTCCTGCACCTCTACCGGGAAAGCGGTGTAGAAAGGATGGTGTGTGTAGGATGTGATGGTGACATAGTCGTTCCAGTCGAGGCCGAGCGACTCTGCGAACTGTGTCGGCGTGTAGGTCTTGCCTTCGTATTTGAAAGTCTCCGGGCACTTGCCGAGATAAGCGTCGAGTATGCCCTGCAGGCCGTTCTTCCATGTCGGAGAGATGGTTTTCGCGGTGCTCTTTGCCACTGCATCGACGTATGGCTCCATTACGCCGAAGAACTCGTTGAAGTTGTTGAGCGTGTCGCCGTACATTGTGCCTGGCGCCGGCATGGCTTCTTCAGGGCAGATGCCGTATGTCTTGAGGACATAGAGGACGTCGTATGCCGAGCCGCCTTGTGAGAACTGTGCGTCGCCGTGCATACGTACCTTCACCACGGCTCTGTCCATGTAGTTCTTGTTGCATACGAACATTTCGCAGAGGTCGTATGTCTTGTTTTTCTTTTTCAGAATCTCAGCTTCAAAGAACGAGAGGGTTGAATAGTTCCAGCAGGTGCCGGAGCGGGCTTGGTTCTTCACTGAAGTGATGGGGTTCTCCTTAATCACAGTAAAGACAGGTTTGTTCTTGTCCACTGAATCCTTTTTCTCTGCTGTTGCAGCAGGTTGTGCCATGACTGCTGTGACGGTAGCCATCATGACTGCGAGTGAATAGATTTTCTTCATGTTATTGTTTTTTTGTATTAGGGTTTGTCGCTTTTCTTGTTGCCGCGGAGGCATGGTTTGCGCAATGTCCGTGATTTGTCACTCCGCGTTCTCTGCCATGTATCGTTCTACGTCGGCAGTGTGGTATGGTATGACTTTCTCGCCCAGGAATCGGCATCCGTTCTCAGTGATGAGTATGTCGTCCTCGATACGTATTCCGCCGAAGTCTTTGTATGTCTCAAGGAGGTCGAAGTTGATGAAGTCCTTGCAGTGTCCCTTCGCTTTCCAGTCGTCGATGAGGGCGGGTATGAAATATATTCCCGGTTCGTCGGTGATTACGAAGCCTTCCTCAAGCCTGCGTCCCATTCTGAGGCAGTTGGTGCCGAACTGGTCGAGGCGCGGCCGCGTCTCGTTGTCGAATCCCACATGAATCTGTCCCAGTCCTTCCATGTCGTGAACGTCCATGCCCATCATGTGTCC
>CALZMB010000010.1 GCA_945788485.1 uncultured bacterium
AAAGTTCGTATGATAGCAGTCGAAAGTTCGTATGATAGCAGTCGAAAGCACTTTTGCTTGCTGGCGGATGATGGCGGTGGTGCGAGGGCAGATGACCTGATTGGTTAATTTATCATAAAAGAAAGGAAATTGTCGGTCACGTTTTATTTGTATTGAACAATAAATATTAATTTTGCATTTCAATGAAACAAGCCGAAAAAAACTATAAGTAAAACAAAAACGTATAACTAAAACACGAACATCATGAAAAAATTGTTTCTTTCCCTGACAGCATTATTGATGTGCCTGTCTGCAAGCGCCTTTGAATTTGACGGTATAGACCTCAACGGAAGTTTTGTAGAGATAACACGCCAGATAAGCCAGAAGGGTTATGTATATGACGACACGAAGAACTGCCTGAAGGGCGTTTGCCAGGGCGACGAGATCTACCTCTCAATCAACAACACCGACGTGAAAGAGAAAGGCAAAATCGGACAGCTGATCATCGACGTGCCGATGAATGTCAGCGATGCTTACACCGCTGTCTCAAAGACTTTCAACGTTGTTTATCATCAGATTTCGAAAGACGAGAAATCAAGCACTTACCAGGTTGCGGAAGACGGCACAACACTCGTTGTCACTGCAACAGCACAGGGCGTGCGCCTGACTTACAACACACAATACTATAAAGTTAAATAAAAACCACACACAACACATACAACAAACTCATACAGAGCCCCTCGTCAAGGGGCTCTGTATGTATAGGGCTGCCTGTAAAACCACAAAACTCAGTTCTTCTCTATGGCTAAACACAAGACCGTTCTCTTTTCTATTATCTGTTGTTGTCTCGTGCTCCTCACATCGTGCGGAGCGGACATCCACATGCGCAAAGGCGAGAAATTCTATGCCGTGGGAGACTATTTCGACGCCGGAGAGCAGTTCAAAAAAGCCTATTCAAAGACACCAGCGAAAGAGAGAAAGCGGAGAGGAGAGATAGCGCTGAGACAAGCGGAGTGTTACAAGAGAATCAACGCCTCGCAGAAAGCCGTGGCAGCATACAGGAACGCCGTGAGATACAAGACCGCCACCATAGAGACCCATCTCGACCTCGGCAGGCAACTTCTGAAAACCGGAGAATACAAAAGCGCGGCGACAGAGTTCAGGATGGTGCTGGATTCAATGCCAGACAACATCCTGGCAAAGAACGGACTGGCATCGGCAGAGATGGCGCCGGCATGGAAAAAAGAAGGGTCGCGATACACCGTGAAACGACAGGATGTGCTGAACTCGAAACGTGCAGACTACTCGCCCATGCTGGCGGGAGACCAATACGACATCATCTATTTCACATCGACAAGGAACGAAGCCGCAGGCGACGAGCTCAGCGGCATCACGGGCACGAAATGCGCAGACATCTTCGTCGCCGAGAAAGACGACAAAGGGAAATGGAAGAAGCCGCAGCCTGTAGATGGCGGACTGAACACAGCATTTGACGAGGGCACGCCCGCCCTGACACCCGACGGGCACACGATGTACATCACCCAATGCCTCACCGACGACCAATATCCGCGCTATGCGCAGATAGCGGAATCGAGAAGGTCGGACGCGTCGTGGGGAAAAGCTGAGCGCGTCGAGCTAACGAAAGACACGCTGTCGAGCTACGCACACCCCGCTGTCTCCCCCGACGGCAAATGGCTCTACTTCGTCTCCGACATGCCGGGAGGACAAGGCGGGTTAGACATCTGGCGCGTCAGACTGACGGCAAACGGCACAGGAGGAGTGGAGAACCTCGGACCGAAGGTGAACACCCCAGGCAACGAGATGTTCCCCAGCTTCAGGCCCAACGGCGATTTCTATTTCTCGTCAGACGGCCTGCCCGGCATGGGAGGACTGGACATATACTACATAACGGCGGATTCGGCAGGAGGAATGAAAGTTGTGCATCCCGGATTCCCGCTCAACTCAAGAGGCGACGACTTCGGAATGACCTTCGAAGGCCTGCAGAACAAAGGATACTTCTCAAGCAACAGAGACGACCAAGGCAAGGGATGGGACAAGATATACAGGTTTGAGAACCCGGAAATCATACAGACGATAAAGGGATGGGTGTATGAAACGGACGGCTACGAGCTGCCCGAAGCACTCGTGTATCTCGTGGGCGACGACGGGACAAACATGACGCTGAACGTGAAAGGCGACGGATCGTTTGAACAGACAGCAAAACCCGGAGTGACGTATGTCATACTCGCCACTTGCCAAGGGCATCTGAACCATAAAGAGGAAATCAGCATTGCGGAGGTGACGGAATCGACAGAACACACGCTGCAGTTCCCGCTCGCGAACATCAGCGTGCCGACACTGATAGAGAACATCTTCTACGACTTCGACAAAGCGACGCTGAAACCGGAATCCGCCGCCGCGCTCGACAAACTTGTCGAACTGCTGAACGAGAACCCGAACATCACAATAGAACTGTCGGCGCACTGCGACTACAGAGGCTCTGAGGCATACAACAAGACGTTGTCACAAAAACGCTCTGAAGCTGTATGCAACTATCTCGTCGAACACGGCATAGCCGCCGACAGGCTGACACCCGTGGGATATGGGAAAAACAAGCCGAAAGTGATACGCAAGAAACAAGCAGAGAAATACAACTGGCTGAAAGAGAACGACATCCTGACGCAGGAATTCATCGAGAAACTGCCCAAAGAACAGCAGGAGATATGCAACCAGCTGAACAGAAGAACGGAGTTCCTCGTCTTGCGCACAACCTACGGCATGTTTGACGAGAAAGGCAACCTCATCACCACTCCGAAGAAAAAGAAAGAGAAACAGTCTGAAAACGACAACTTCTTCGATTTCTGATTGCAGCGTATGCAAAAAGGTTAAAAGCAGTTAATTGCTTGTAGGATTGGCTATTTTTTAGTTACTTTGCATCGAATTTGGGATTTTATGCACCTGAGCCAACGTTTTTGACAAGCCAAACGTGCTGAGACAAGGAAAAACGTAGCCGGCGCTGAAGGGCAGTATATGCCAAAAAGAACAACAAGAAACAATAATTTCTCTTCATCCATAATGTCCAGAAAAAGGAAGAAAAGAACAAGCCATACCGGCAGCCTGCAGGTCATCACGCTATGCCTCAGCACAGCTTTGGTTTTGATACTGCTCGGCTCAGCGGTGTTCACCTTATTGACAGCACGCAACCTGTCGAGTTATGTAAAAGAGAACCTTGTGGTCACGGTGCTGTTGAGCGACGAGAGCACCATCCCGGAATCTCAGCGTATTTGCAAACGCCTGGGACAGAAACGTTATGTCTATAGCGCAACGTATATCAGCCCCAAACAAGCGCTGAAAGAGCACATAAAAGCCATGGGGTCTGACCCTACGGATTTTCTCGGCAGCAACCCTTTTGTAGGCAGCATAGAGATGCAGCTGAAAGCGGAGTATGCAAACAACGATTCTCTGAAATGGATAACGAAAGAGCTGCGCTCGATACAGAAAGTGACAGAGATAACATATCAGAAAGACTTGATTGACCAGGTGAACAACAACCTGCAGCGCATCAGCATGGTGCTGATTGTGCTTGCCGCGCTCTTGACATTCATCTCCTTCTCGCTCATCAACAACACGGTGCGCCTCAGCATCTTCGCCCGGAGGTTCACCATACACACGATGAAGCTTGTCGGAGCGTCGTGGGGCTTCATACGGTGGCCGTTCATCAAAAGGGCGCTCGCTGAAGGACTTGTTTCTGCTCTGCTTGCCGACGGCGTGCTGGCAGCAGGCTTGTATTGTCTCTACGTCTATGAGCCTGACATCCTGCTTGTTGTGGATGAGCTGGTGATTGCCGTGACAGGATGTGCCGTGCTGCTGTTCGGGCTTCTCATCACCACGTTCTGCTCCTACCTCTCGGTAAACAAGTTCCTGCGCATGACAGCGGGGGATTTGTATAAGATATAGTTGACGAGTTGACAAGTTGATAGTTTTTTTTATATTGAAGAGCTTTTACAATTCATAATTTACATTGTAGGCCAAAATTTCATTATACGTTATACGTTATACTTTATACATTGTACATTATACATTAACATTATATGGAAAACAGGAATTTTGCTTTTGGGAAAAGAAACTTCATTGCTCTTGCAGCAGGCATCATTGTCATTCTCATAGGCTTTGCGCTGATGAGCGGCGGCAGTTCGACGGAAGAGAGTTTCGACGCTTCAATCTTTGACACACGCCGCATCGTTGTCGCACCCATCGTGACATTCGTTGGCTTCGCTTCTATCATTTACGCTATCATACTGAAGCCGAAAGACGATACAAACAAGATTACAGAAGAATGAAATGCCATCGGCGGAGGTGTCTGCCGATGCTTGGCACGTCTCGTATCAAAGGCTGAAAGGCTAAAAATATAAATATATATATGTAATGGATTGGATACATGCACTGATTCTTGGATTCCTTCAAGGCATAACAGAATATCTCCCGGTGAGTTCGAGCGGGCATCTTGAATTGGCAAAAGAACTGCTTGGAACCGAAGCGAAAGCAGGCGGACTGGAATTCGACATCATCGTTCACGTGGCTACAGTGTTCTCAACTTTAGTCATCTTGTGGAAAGAAATAAAATGGATATTCGACGGACTGCTGAAGTTCAGATGGAACGCCGAAACACGCTACGCGGTGAATATCCTTGTCTCGATGATTCCGATAGGCATCGTGGGGCTATTCTTCAAAGAGAAAATAGAAGCCATTTACAGCGGCAACACGCTGCTTGTGGTCGGCATCTGCCTGCTTGTCACTGCATTGCTGCTGGCAGCCACACAGTTCTACAAACCGAAAGAGCGTGAAAACATCTCTACGCTGCACGCCTTCATCATAGGCATAGCGCAGACAATCGCCGTGCTGCCCGGCCTGTCACGTTCAGGCTCAACGATAGCCACCGGCCTGCTCCTGGGCAACTCAAAGCAGAAGCTGGCGCAATTCTCGTTCCTGATGGTCATACCGCCGATTCTCGGCGAGGCGTTGATAGACTTCAAGCATATCTTCGCTCCGTCGCAAGAATATCTCGCCGCAAACGGCATGGCAGAGACATTGCCGATGTCGGCGGTGATAGCAGGCTTCTTGGCTGCTTTCGTCAGCGGATGCATAGCCTGCAAATGGATGATATCTGTCGTGAGGAAGAGCAACCTCATCTATTTCGCCATCTATTGCGCAATAATAGGCATCATAGCCCTTTGCAACGTGTGACACACGACACCCGGCATCTATGCAGGCATGACACTGAGGCTCAGACAGCAATACTGAGCGTACAAGCAGTAGATGCTACAACCCACAACAACAAAAAAAATACTGTCTAATCGTGAATTTCAGAGAAGGAGAATTCATATATATCAACAAGCCATACGGCATGTCAAGCTTCGGCGCCTTGGCGCATATCCGCCATGTCATATCGAAGCGCCTCGGCGTGAAACGCGTGAAGATAGGCCATGCCGGCACACTCGACCCGTTGGCGACGGGCGTCTTGGTGCTATGCACGGGAAAAAAGACAAAACTAATCGACCAACTGCAGCGCGAGACGAAAGAATACATAGCCGACATAAGGTTCGGAGCGACCACACCGTCATACGACCGTGAGCACACCGTTGACCACACCTATCCGACACACCATATCACCGAAGAGGGCGTGAAGACAGCCATTCGGCAATTCATCGGCGAGACGATGCAAGTGCCGCCCGTTTATAGCGCATGCAACATCAACGGAAAACGCGCTTACGAATACGGACGCAAAGGACATGACGTCACGCTGGCGGCAAAACCCGTCGTCATACACGAGATAGAAATGCTGGAATATGACGATGCGGAGAAAACGGCGAGACTGAGAGTGGTTTGCGGAAAAGGCACATACATACGCTCGCTCGCACGCGACATCGGCGAAGCGATGAACAGCGGGGCGTACATCACAGGCCTTTGCCGCTCGCGTGTAGGCGACGTAACGGCAGAAGATGCCATGACGCTTGACGAGTTTCACGAATGGTTTGCAAAACAGGATGTTGAACCATACTAACCGAGACACCGGCTGCACAACAAGCCTCTTAGATAAGGAACATGCGCCAGAAGGCTGCTTCAACCAGACAAACGAACATAATTCCCGAATACAAAATACGAAACAAGAAATAAGATAATGAAACTGTCACAATTCAAATTCAAATTGCCAACAGAGCAGGTTGCACTCTATCCACATACAGAAGAGCATATCATCACAACCGACAACAACGAGACCGTCAACACTTTCAGTGTGAAACGTCCCGACAAGGCACGCCTCATGGTGCTGCACAAAAAGTCGCAAACAATAGATATGTTCCGCACCGACCTCGACGGCAATCCGATGTCAGAAATTGACGGCTCGCCATCATACATACAGTTCACCGACCTTGTGAAATATTTTGACGAGGGCGACACGTTCATCTTCAACAACACAAAAGTGTTTCCGGCACGCCTCTACGGAACGAAAGAGAAGACGGACGCGAAAATCGAAGTCTTCCTCCTCAGAGAACTGAATCAAGAAATGCGGCTGTGGGACGTTCTTGTTGAACCGGCGAGGAAAATACGCATCGGCAACAAGCTCTTCTTCGACGAATCGGGCACTATGGTGGCAGAAGTGATAGACAACACCACGAGCCGCGGCAGAACACTACGGTTTCTGTACGACTGCCCTCACGACGAATTCAAACGCGAGCTGTTCGCATTAGGCGAATCGCCTCTGCCACGATACGTCATATCCAAAGACCTCAATGGCGGCAGAGAACGCCCCGTGACAGAAGAGGACATGGATGATTTCCAGTGTGTCTTCGCTGAGAAAGAGGGGGCGGTGACAGCCCCGGCGACAGGACTGCATTTCACACGAGAGATGATGAAACGCATGGAAATCGCCGGCATACACAACGCATTCATCACACTGCATTGCGGACTGGGAAACTTCAACGACATCGAAGTTGAAGACCTCACAAAGCACAAGATGGATTCAGAGCAGATGGAAATAACGAAAGAGACCTGCGAGAAAGTGAACAAGGCAAAACTCGAAGGTCACCGCATCTGCGCCGTAGGCACAAGCGTGACAAAGGCTACTGAGACTGCTGTCGGAACAGACGGAATGTTGAAGCCATACGAGGGATGGACAAACAAATTCATCTTCCCTCCATACGACTTCGGACTGGCCGACTGCATGATAGCCAATTTCTATCACCCGCTCTCGACACTCATCATGAACGTGGCGGCTTTCGGAGGATACGACCTCGTGATGGAGGCATACAAGAAAGCACTGGCTAACGGATACAAGTTCGGATGCTTCGGCGACGCCATGCTGATTCTCAACGACTGATGCCTGCCAACGACAAACACTATCCGGAAATGCAGATAGAGAAACATGAGGTCTTCTTGAGCTTAGGCACTAACCTCGGCGAAAAAGAGAAGAACTTGACAACAGCAATAGAACTTTTAGAAAAGACGGTTGGCAATATCATTTGCCAATCTTCTTTTTTGTTTACTGAGCCATGGGGCTTCGAAAGCGGCAACACATTCATCAACGCAGCCGTGCATATAAGGACAAGCCTCACACCGATGCAGCTTCTCGACGCGACACAGCAGATAGAAAGAAAGATGGGAAGGACATCAAAATCATTGGATAACAGATACGAAGACAGACTGATAGATATCGACATTCTGCTGTACGACAGACAACACATCGCAACCGAACGCCTCTCAGTGCCGCATCCGCTGATGCTTAAGCGACAGTTCGTCACCGAACCGCTAAGCCAGATTCTGCCAGACTATGCGGAAATGGTGAACAGCATACTGCAACAAAGCGCCACACAATGAACGGAAACTGCGGGGCAGCGGATTATATTAGCAAAAAATGACAGCATATACATGAAACTATACTCAGACACAGAACTTGCACAAATACTCGACAAACCAATCTTCCACCTCATAGGCGAGACTGCCGACGAGCAGGGTGTGGAATGTTATGTCGTGGGAGGCTTTGTCAGAGACATCTTCCTCGAAAGGCCATCAAACGACATTGATGTCGTGGTCGTCGGAAGCGGCATCGACATCGCAAAAGCAATGAAAGAAAAGATAGGCAGACGCGCAAAGCTATCTGTCTTCAAAAACTTCGGCACAGCACAGGTCTGCATCTACGACAAAGCGGGCAACAGACGTGAGATAGAGTTTGTCGGAGCCAGAAAAGAGAGCTACAGCCACGATTCGAGAAAGCCCGTGGTTGAAAACGGAACACTCGAAGACGACCAGAACCGCCGCGATTTCACCATCAACGCAATGGCTATCTGTCTGAACAAAGAACGCTTCGGCGAACTCGTTGACCCCTTCGACGGCATCTACGACCTCGAAGACGGAATAGTGCGGACACCGCTCGACCCGGACGTGACATTCTCAGACGACCCGCTCAGAATGATGCGCTGCATCAGATTCGCAACACAACTCAACTTCTTCATCGATGACGAGACGTTCGACGCGCTCGAAAGAAACAAAGAACGCATCAGAATCATCTCGGGAGAGAGAATTCAAGAAGAATTGAACAAAATAATGAGCACCAAGACGCCATCGAAAGGATTGGTTGAGATGCACCGCTGCGGACTGCTGCATATCATCCTGCCAGAACTGACAAACCTCGACATCGTAGAGAAAGGGCCAGACGGAAGAGGGCACAAGAACAACTTCTACCACACTCTCGAAGTGCTTGACAACGTGGCGAGGAAATCTGACAACCTGTGGCTAAGATGGGCGGCCCTGCTGCATGACATCGGAAAAGCTAAGACTAAACGGTGGGACCCGCAGAACGGATGGACATTCCACAACCACAACTACATCGGCGCGAAGATGCTGCCCGACATCTTCCGCCGTCTGAAACTGCCGTTGGACATGAAGATGAAATACGTGCAGAAACTCATCGACCTGCACATGCGGCCTATAGCCATTGCTGACGAAGTGGTGACAGACAGCGCCGTGAGACGCCTCATAAACGACGCCGACGACGACATCGACGACCTCATGACACTTTGCGAGGCAGACATCACAAGCCGTAACGAGCTGAGGAAGAAACACTTCATCGAGAACTTCCGTATCGTCAGGACAAAACTCGCCGATTTGAAAGAACGCGACTTCAAACGTCTCCTGCAGCCTGTCATCGACGGCAACGAGATAATGGAGATGTTCGGGCTGAAACCGTCAAAAGAAGTAGGGACACTGAAACTCACTCTGAAGAATGCAGTGCTGGACAACTCAGTGCCCAACGAGCGCGAGCCGCTTCTGAAACTCCTGATGCAGAAGGCGGAAAGCATGGGACTGACACCGACATCATGACAGTATATGTCATGGCACGGCAGCATATCAAGCATCCTCTCGCCGCTTGAATAAACACAATGCCACGACTATACAAGACGCTGACTGACGGATAATTACGGTTCAATGTCACACATCGAACAACAACTCAAAAAATTATAATGAAATACATAATAGAAGCTCCTGACATACTCGATGCGGCAATAGAGTTGCCGTCATCCAAAAGCATAAGCAACCGCGCACTCATCATCAGCGCAATGGCATCCGCATACAACAACGAACCGCTTCTCTTGCCAGACAACCTCTCTGACTGCGACGACACGGAGGTTGTGGTAAACGCGCTGAAATACATGCCTGAGACAATAGACATAAAGGCGGCCGGAACGGCGATGCGCTTCATGACAGCATGGCTCTGCATCTGCGAAGGACAATCGCACACCATCACGGGCACAGAACGCATGAGACACCGGCCTATAAAGATACTTGTCGATGTGCTCAGACGGCTCGGCGCCGACATCGAATATGCCGGAGAAGAAGGCTATCCGCCACTGCACATCAACGGAACAAAAATAAAAGGCGGCAACATATCAATACCCGGAAACATCAGCTCGCAATACATCTCCGCACTGCTGCTCATAGCTCCTGCCATGGAGAAAGGCCTGCGTCTGACTCTGACTGGCAATATCGTGTCGCGTCCATACATCGACCTCACACTCTCGGTGATGAACGATTTCGGGGCTGACGCCGAATGGACAGGAGTTGACACAATAGAGGTGAAGCCTCAGATGTACAAGTCACGCAAGTATTATATAGAGAACGACTGGAGCGCAGCATCATACTGGTATGAGATGATGGCGATGTTCTGCAACGAGAAATGCCGCGTACAGCTCGGCGGGCTGATGGATTCTTCAAGGCAAGGCGACGCGCAAGTGAAATACATTTTCTCTATGCTCGGCGTGAAGACAAGCTTCGAGACACGAAAGGCGATGTCTCCAACCGTAGTCACACTGTCATATCATGACAACCAGCTGCCACGTGTGGATTTCGACTTCACTCACCAGCCAGACCTCGCTCAGACACTCATTGCCACCTGTCTTGCCTGCGGAATGCACTTCCATTTCAGGGGACTTGCTTCGCTGAAGATAAAGGAGACCGACCGCATAGAAGCGATGAAGACAGAGATGCGCCGTTTAGGATACGTCATACACGACTACAACGACAGCGAACTGAGATGGGATGGCGAACGATGCCAGCCAGACAACACTCCCATACAGACATACGATGACCATCGTATGGCAATGGCTATCGCGCCGATGGCTATCATACACGGGCCGCTGAAGATAGAAAACCCTGAAGTTGTGTCGAAATCATATCCCGGATTCTGGAAAGACCTTGAACTGGCGGGATTCAAAATCAGCGAGACAGAATAGACGGCTATCGCACACACAATATTCCATGCTTCATAACGTTATAATAAAGAAATGACAATCCTGTTCCTGGCATTAGCCGTATTGGCAATCGTCGCGGCAACAATCGGATATCTTGGCAAAGACAACACCGTGAACCGCCGCGCAGCAGAAGACCATGACGCGAACTGCAGCTCATGCACATCCTCGGGCGATAAATGCGAGCAGGAATGTCTTCTTGAAACTTTCGTCAGCAAACCAGAATATTTCGATGACGAAGAGCTGGACAGATATGCCAACCGCCCGTCCGATTCATACAACGAGGATGAGGTGGACGAATTTTCAGAGATTCTCTACACCCTCTCACCGGGAGAAGAGGTGAAAGCGTGGAGCAGGAGCCTCACTGTCAGAGGCATCAACCTTCCTGACGAGCTGAAGGACGAGCTGATAATGCTGTCAGACAACCCTTATGACAGGAGCATGGGCTGACAATGCGGTCTGCATAACCTCGCCACTCCACCCTACCCCTCTTCTTTTCTACACACCATCATGCAAAAACGTCGCACACATATCCTCACCGTGACAATGGCAAGCGTCGCCTTGCTGCTGACGCTAATCTCGTGTTCTACACAGAAGAACACGGGCGCTTCAAGATGGTGGCACAGCTTCAACACACGCTACAACACCTACTACAACGGCGCACAGGCATACATAGAAGGCTCGCTCGCCAAAGAGCAGGGCAACAAAGACGATTTCACCGAGCTGCTGCCGCTCTACACCGTAGAGAACAAGAAGAGCAAAGAACTGGGCAAAGCGAATTTTGAAACGGCCATACTCAAATCCAAGAAAGCAATCAAACAACATTCCATCAAAAAACGCCCCGAATGGAAAAGCACGAAGAAGAAGACTGAACGCGACATCGAATGGCTCAACCGCAAAGAGTACAACCCCTTCATGTGGAAAGCATGGATGCTCATGGGAAGGGCGCAGTTCCATAAAGGAGCCTTCGACGAAGCTGCTTCAACATTCTCCTATATGTCGCGCCTCTATAAGACACAGCCCGACATCTACGCTAAGTCAAGGGCTTGGCTCGCAAAGAGCTATATACAGCAAGGCTGGATGTACGACGCTGAGGACGTCATTCGCAACATGTCACGCGACAGCATCGACTGGCGTGCGCGGAAAGAGTGGAACTACACCATGGCCGACTATTACCTTCACCTAAATGACTATGAGAACGCAGCTGTTCATCTGAAGAGAGTGATAGCCAAAGAGCAGCGCAAATTGCAGAAGGCACGCGAATGGTACATCCTCGGACAGATTCTCTCGCTGCAAGGGCGGCACGACGAGGCATACGACGCTTTCAAGCATGTCGTCAGACAAAACCCGCCTTACGAGCTGGAGTTCAACGCACGCATTGCAATGACAGAGAACCTCACACCTGCCATGGCGCAGGGCAAGTCTGTCTCGAAAACAAAACTGAAGACACTGAAGCGCATGGCACGCTCTGGCAAGAACACTGAATATCTCGATCAGGTATATTACGCGATGGGCAACATCCTCATTGCCGACGGCGACACTGCACATGCCATAAACGCATACGAGAAAGGCGTGAAAGAGGCAAAGCGTGCCGGCATAGAAAAAGGCGTGTTGCTTCTGCAACTCGGCAATGTCTATTGGGAGAAAGAGAGATACAGCGATGCCAGACGATGCTACGGCGAAGCGATAGGTCTGCTCGACAAAGACCGTGACGGTTATGAAGAACTCGACAGACGCTCTGTTGTACTCGACGAGCTATGCCCACACACCGAGACCATTCATCTGCAAGATTCGCTGCAGCAGTTGGCTCGCATGAGCGAAGCTGAACGCAATGCCGCCATAGACAAGATCATCGACGCGTTGAAAAAGAAAGAGAAAGAAGAGAAACTCGCGGAACTCGAGAAACAGGCGGCAGCGAACAACTCTGCCGGAACAGACGCAGCACGGAAAAACACCACTCCGTCACGTCCTCTACCCTCTGCCTCGAAGCAGAACAGTGTTTGGTATTTCTACAACCCGATAGCCGTGAAACAAGGCATCCAGGCATTCCGCCGCCAATGGGGAGACCGCGAGAACACTGATGACTGGCAACGCCTTAACAAAACCGTTGTGGCTTCAAACAACACCGCTGACATGGCAGAAGCAGACAGCACACAACAAGACATGACGCTGCCAGAAGAGGAGGCGGCACAGGACTCGGTTGTCAACGACCCACACAAGCGAGAATACTACCTTGCACAGATACCTTTAACCGATGAACAAATTGCAGAGAGCAACCAGCTCATTTCCGACGCTCTCTTCAATTCTGCTATTATATTCAAGGACAAGCTCGACAACCTCACACTGTCTGAGAAAAACTTCATGCGCCTCATCAGCCTTCAGCCAAACTATGCCTCGATGGACGAGGTGTATTACCACCTCTTCCTTCTCTATTCACGGCAAGGCGAACGGGCAAAGGCAGAGACATACAAGGCAAAGCTAATCGAGGCTTTTCCGCAGTCGCAGTTAGGACTTATTATCTCCGACCCTAACTTTGAATACAATGCGCGCTACGGCACACACCTTGAGGATTCGCTATACGCCGACACCTACAACGCGTTCCGCAACAACGATTTCGACACTGTGCTGAGAAACAGCAGACAGTCAGAACGCCTCTACCCCCTCGGCGCCCACCGCGACCGTTTCCTGTTCGTCAACGGCATGACACAGTTGGAGGCAGGTCGCCCCGACAGTTGCATCAATGCCATGCGGCGCATCGTCGAAGACTATCCTCAGTCACAAGTCTCCAAACTTGCCGGCATGATACTGAACGGAGTGAAAGACGGCAGGAAACTTCACAAAAACTCTTTCGTCAACGACAATATCTGGGATATGCGTCTCCAGGAGACAGACGAGGCTGCCGACACCGTGACATGGCAGTTCACTGACGAGCCGTCAGACGACTACATCTATATGATGGCTTACATCCCCGATTCTCTTGTCGCCGACGGCAATGATGCCACCAATGCCGAGAACCGGCTGCTGTTCGAGCTGGCGAGATACAACTTTACAAGTTTCCTTGTCCGCAACTTCGAAATCACCACGTCTGACGAATATCTGAACATGCACAGCATCTCTGTCAGCGGCTTCCATACCATTGAAGAGGCGATGGTCTATGCACGTCGTATAGCATCCGTGGAGAGCATACAAAGACGTATGAAAGGTGTACGCACAATCATCATCAGCCGCCAGAACCTTGCCCTGCTCGGCACTCGCTTGTCGTACAATGATTACGAGGAGTTCTTCTCCACCCACTATGCCCCGATGGAGTTGCCTTCTACCCCGAGACTGAACGAGCAGATTGTCTCACCCGAGGATTACGACCCGGAACGACGACCAGCTGCAAAGACTAACGGCAATGATGCTGAAGCAGATGTCAACAACTCCACTGCCGCCACGCCTATATCAGAGGGCATCACTGTCAGTGACGACACCGCCACTCCTGTATCAGAGGGCATCACTGTCAGCGACGACACCACCACGCCTGTATCAGAGGGTATCACTGTCAGTGACGACACCACCACGCCTGTATCAGAGGGCATCACTGTCAGCGACAATGACACTATCAATACCGGCGCGAAATCAATCGAAGCCGGAGCTTCGGCAAACACCACAAAAACAAGCGCCTCCAAGACTGCCACTGTTGTCGGCAGTTCTGCTGCCGACAGCTCATCCGGCTCCAAACCAAAAGCCAAAACTACAGCCACAGTTGCCGGCAGTTCTGCATCGGGCGCCGCCAAGTCATCGTCCACCACGCCACGACGCGACGCAGTGAAGGGCAAAACCCAGACAGAGCGACAAATCATAAACGCCGACATTCTGGAGATTATAGACGATACGCCTGACAACAAGCGCCAGACAACAAAGAAACAGAAACAGAAGAAACAAGAGAAGCGTGACGACGAATACTTCGAATTCGACGGATTCTGACCCACTCCTTTTCTTGTCGCCGACTTCACAAACCATATCGCACCTCATGAACAACGGAAAACTCTTATGGGTAGATGACGAGATAGAACTGTTGCGCGCCCATCTTCTCTTCCTGGAAAAGAAAGACTATAATGTCACCACAGTCAACAACGGCACAGATGCTATCGAGCTATGCCAGCAGCAAAACTTCGACCTCATCCTTCTCGACGAGATGATGCCTGGCATCAGCGGTCTCGAAACCCTTCAGCGTATCAAAGCCATACAGCCACAGACTCCTGTTGTGATGGTCACCAAGTCAGAAGAAGAGCACATCATGGACCAGGCCATCGGCAGCAAGATAGCCGACTATCTCATCAAGCCGGTCAATCCCTCGCAGATTCTCCTGACCCTGAAGAAACACATACACCGCATGGAGATAATCACCGAAGTGACACAGACAAACTACCGTCAACATTTCGGACAGCTCTCTATGCAGATATCCGACAGCAGCAGCGTCGAGGACTGGAAACAGGTCTATCGAACACTTGTCGATTGGGAGTTGGCACTTTCAGATGCAGAATCCGGCATGACAGAGATGCTCAACATGCAGAAAGAGGAGGCCAACGCCGCCTTTGCAAAGTTCGTACGTCGCAACTATCTCTCTTGGGTTTCTCCTGACAATATGTCACGCAACGCCGAACGTCCCGTCCTCTCTCCCGACATCATGAAGCGCTACGTCTTCCCGCGTCTCGACGAAGATGGCGGCAGCCTCTTCTTCATCGTCATCGACAATCTGCGCTACGACCAGTGGCGCACTCTCACAACAGAAATCACTTCGCTGTTCGACATCGACGAAGACCTCTACCTCTCCATTCTCCCCACCGCGACGCAGTATGCGCGCAACGCCATCTTCTCGGGCCTCATGCCAGACAAGATTTCGACGCTCTTCCCCACTCTTTGGGTTGACGAGGACAGCGACGAGGGAAAGAATCTGAACGAGGAGCCTTTGGTGGAGACGCATCTCGAACGTTTCCGCCGTCACGACACTTTTTCCTACCACAAAATAAATGATTCACAGGGAGCCGAGCGTCTCGTTGACCGCTTCGACAGCCTTCTCCACAACGACCTCAACGTTGTCGTGCTCAATTTCGTAGATATGCTGTCCCATGCCCGCACTGAATCAAAGATGGTGCGCGAGCTTGCCAACAACGAGGCGGCATACCGTTCCATCACACATTCATGGTTCCGGCATTCTGCCGTGGCAGAGCTTTTCAGACGTCTTGCACAACACTCGTGCCGCATCGTCCTCACCACCGACCACGGGTCGATACGCACCACGAAGCCCGTCCGCATCATCGGCGACCGCAACACGAACACCAATCTCCGCTACAAGCTTGGCAAAAATCTCAACTGCCAGTCGAAAGATGTCTTTACGGTAAAGAACCCGCACGAGGCGCAGTTGCCGTCGCCCAATCTCTCCACGAGCTACATCTTCGCTACAGGCAACACCTTCTTCGCATATCCAAACAACTACAACCATTATGCCTCATACTATAAGGACACTTTCCAGCACGGAGGCATATCGATGGAAGAGATGCTCATCCCCATCGTCACACTGACGCCGAAGAAGCGCTGACATATTTATGATTGATTAGTTGACGAGTTGGTCCTCTCTGTTGACAAGTTATTTATTCTGGTTGATGAGTAGATAATTGTCAATATAATTAGTTGTCAAACTTTGGGTTACAAACTTTCAGTTAACAGTACATTCAACTTGTCAACTCGTTAACTAAAGGAAATAACCTGTCAACTCGTCAACTAAAACATACAAAAAAATGTCCTTGGATCCACCGGCCATCACGGCCAGTCTATCCAAGGACATTTCTTTTTTCTGTGTCTTCCGTCAGGCAGCCTTACTCAAACACATCCTCCACTCCGGTGCCACCCTCTTCAAGTTCTTCCTGCAAGGCATTGGCGCAGGGGTTGAAGTCAGCAGGGATGTCGAAACGTTTATTCTCGTCATATCCAAGCATCCTGTCGGCATACACCTTCTTCATGTAATACGCCCATATAGGCAGCGCCATTGTGGCACCCTGACCGTAGATCATCGAGCTGAAATGAATGTCACGGTCGTCGCCGCCAACCCAGCATCCCGACACGAGTTCAGGCGTCACGCCCATGAACCATGCGTCAGAGTTGTTGTTCGTCGTACCCGTTTTCGCTGCGATGTCCCCGTTCAGCCCGTATTTGTATCTCAGCCGCGACGCTGTTCCGCCGTCAGCCACAGCGCGCATCATGTCCAGCATTTTGTATGCTCCTTCTTGCGAGACCACCTCGTTCATGCGAGGCTGGAAGTCAGCCAGAACATTCCCGCTGTTGTCTTCGATACGCGTTACAAAAAGCGGCGCGCAGCGTATGCCGTTGTTCGCGAAGACGGTGTATGCGCTCACCATCTCGCCGACACTGACATCACACGGCCCGAGACAAAGCGCCATCGAGGCATGTATCGCCGGCGAATCGATGCCGTATTTCTGCAGCAGCTGCACAAACTGCTGCGCGTTGAGCTTAGAGATGAGATATGCCGATATCCAGTTGTTCGACTGCTGCAATCCCCATTTCAGCGTCACATTCTCGCCATATCGCGCCCTTGACGCATTGCGTGGTGTCCAAGCCTGTCCTGCTACGATATAGGTCTGCTGCACGTTCGGAGCCATATCGCACGGAGTGAAACCGTTGTCCATCGCCAACGAGTAAAGGAAAGGCTTTATCGTAGAGCCCACCTGGCGTCGGCCCAGCATGACCATGTCGTATTGGAAATGCTCGTAGTCCATGCCTCCTACATACGCCTTCACCTCGCCGTTTCTCTGGTCAATGCTCATGAATCCCGCTCTGAGGAAAGTCTTGTAGTATCTTATTGAATCTAACGGCGACATCAGCGTATCCACGTCGCCGTGATACGAGAACACCGTCATCTCTGTCTTCTTTCTGAACGCCTCTTCTATTTCCTCGTCCGTACATCCAGCCTCATGCATGACCCTCCATCGTTCGCTCTGTCTCATCGAACGGTTCAGGATGTTGTTTATTTCTTTCTGCGAGAGGTTAGAGTACGGGGCGTTTTTCTTCTTGCGGTTCTCACGGTCGAAGACGGGCTGCAGATATTTCGCCACATGCATATACACCGCCTCCTCTGCATATTTCTGCATACGCGAGTTGATTGACGTGCGTATCTTCAGGCCATCGGTATATATATTATATGTAGAGCCGTCTTTCTTCCTGTTCTTGTTACACCATCCGTAGAGCGGGTCCTGCTCCCATGCGATCGAATCTATGTGATACTGCACACGTGCCCACGACGGGTAGTTATCCCTCTGCGGACGTTTCGCCGTCATGTATTTTCTCAGGAACTCCCTGAAATACGCCGCGCTTCCCTCTTTATGGTCTATCGTCCTGAAATGCAGCTCAACAGGCTTCGCCGCATTCTCCTCATACTCCTCTTCAGAGATATATCCTGCCTTCAGCATCTGCCTCAACACGACGTTGCGCCGCTCAGCCGAGCGTTCGGCATATCTCACTGGGTTATACAGCGACGGATTCTTGCACAGTCCCACCAGAGTAGCAGCCTCAGTGATGTCTAACGCCTTCGGTTCTTTGCTGAAATATGTGTTTGCCGCCATCTTTATGCCGACGGCGTTGTGGAGGAAGTCAAAATAGTTGAGATACATCGTTATTATCTCCTCCTTCGTGTAGTATCTCTCCAACTTCAGCGCTATCACCCATTCGATGGGCTTCTGCATCATGCGCTCGAATTTCGACCCGGCATGGTCGGAGTACAGCTGCTTCGCCAGCTGTTGCGTGATGGTCGATCCGCCGCCTGCGCTCTCCTGCCCCATAATGCCGCGCTTAACAACAGCGCGCGCCAGCGCCCTGAAGTCAATGCCGGAGTGTTCGTAGAATCGTTCATCCTCCGTTGCTATCAGTGCCTTCACCACATACGGCGATATGCTGTCATACGGCACATGGATGCGGTTGTCCTTGTTCATGTTCCATGTACCGATGACTTTTCCGTCACACGACAACACCTGTGTCGCATATTTGTCGATAGGGTTCTGCAAATCCTCAATCGGAGGCATATACCCTATCCACCCGTTCCATATCATGGTCACTACAGTGCAGCAAGTCACTGCAGCCAGGGCTATTATCGACCAAAGCCCGATGATGTATTTGCGTCTCATACTTTCCAGTGCGCAGAACTGCGTAATTTAGGTGAGAAAAATATTTTTGCAAAAATACAATAATTATTTGGAAAAACTGATGTTTTTAGAAATAAAATTGCTAACTTCGCACTCAAATTACGCAAAAGACCTTATTTTTGTATATGGAGAAACAGAATTTCGTCACTATTGCC
>CALZMB010000011.1 GCA_945788485.1 uncultured bacterium
TGTTGCTCAATGGGGATTGTTGCTCGGTTGCGGTGTCGGCCGCTGATGCGTCGTCCGTCTGTCCGTCGCCTTTAACGCTTGTCAGAGAAGTGTCGTTGGCTGTTTTGAAAACGACTTTCTTTTGTGCGATGGCTTTGCCGCTGTCTTTCATTTCTGGCAGGATGTTGTACAACACGCCAGTGTCGATGTAGCTTTGTGACATCTCGGGCTGCGATAGTTGTCCGAACGGAATGGCGAAGACGAAGAGTGCGATGATTACCGCTGCCACTGTGGCGAAATGACGTATTGTGCTGACACGGATTCTGATGTATTCCGTATCGTGGCTTTCTGTGATGTCTGATGGGATGTTGTCGGCATTCCCCTTCTCGTTCTCCTCCTTGTCCTCTGCCGGTGTATGTCTTTCTGTCGCCTTGACAGAGAGGTGCGGCACAGGTTTGAGGAGGTCGCTCAGGGTGTTGATGTCTTTCTGTTCCGTTGTCGTCTCGGCATGGCTCTTCAATGGAGCGATGTCGATGTAGTTCAGTCCGTAGAGCTCAGGTGTGAGAATGCCGGCGTCACATGGGATGAATTCTATGTTGCCCTCTATGTTCAGCTTCAGTAAGCCGATGTCGTTCAGTTCACATTCTCCTTCGTTCTGCAGCAATTGGTTCAGTTCGCGAACCTCACTCTCAATTCTTGTTATAGCTTCCGGATAACTGATGTCGTACGCTTCGATATACGACTGCGCAAGGAGCGAATCGTTGATCTGAAGCTGTGAGTTGAAACCTAACTGACGCATCGGAGGCAGGAATGTTTCAGTCTCTGCACAATAGCGTGCGCATACGTGGTGTGCCATGAAGCCACCAAGCCCGGGGACAATGACGCAGTCGTTGTCCAAAAGGAGTATTTCGATATGTCTCGCTAATTGTATCACGTTAGGCGTTATGAGTGGAAAGTAAATGCAAAGATACGGCTTTTTATTTGTTCACGCAAAAAAAATGAGGATTATTGATGAATTTTTTTTTACACCTTATTATATTTATATTGACAAGTTGACAAGGGAACTCCTCGTCAACTTGTGAAGATGTCATTTGAAATAATAAAGGAAAGTAGAGATGCCTTCAAGCGCCGGCTTGCGTTGGTTCTCTATCTCAATCTTGAATTTTATCTCCGCTTTGCAGACACCGCGGAGGTTTTGGATGTTATGGAGCGTCGTTGTCATGCGGATACGGCTGCCGGTGACGACAGGCATTCCGAATTTCATCTTGTCAAGACCATAGTTGATGAGCTGTGAGATGTTGTTGACCTCAACAGTCTCATACCAGAATTTTGGCAGCAGCGACATCGTGAGATAACCGTGTGCGATGGTAGAATGGAAAGGGCTTTCTGTTTTTGCACGCTCCACATCGACATGAATCCATTGATAGTCGAGTGTGGCGTCTGCAAAGAGATTGATACGCTCCTGGTCTATTTCGAACCAGTCGGTCTGTCCTAATTCCTTGCCGAGGTAAGCGGCGAACTCATCGTATGAGTTGATTACAAGTTTAGCCATTGTGATTGTTGTTTTGTTTATATGATGTTGTTTGTCATTTATGAAGAGTGTCAAAGCAAATGGCAATGAGCCTTAGTGTTGTACATACACATTTCTTCTGCAAAGGTAGTCAGAATTTTCCGAATAACAATGCTTCATCATAAAAAAAATAAAAAATATGTCGTCATGTAATGCGTTTATGTAATATTTTTTTAACTTTGCATTTGCTTCTCTGCTGCTTGGCATTGCCCATGGCGGTGTGTCTGAACAGGAAGGAAAGAAAATCTGTTAAACTTGATTGTCAAAATAAGGGTGGTTCTATTAATTAGCCTTGACAGATTTCGATTCTGTTTTCGAGGTCAAAGTGTAAGTGAGAGAGGTTTCCGTCCCCCGGGTAACGTTTCTGTCCCCCGGAAAACAGGGGAACCGAAGGGGGTGTAAAGACCATTGAGGAACCGAAGGGGTTTATAAGACCATTGACAAGAGAACGAAAGATGGCAAGACGTTATGCACTGCTCTGAAAATATGACTACGGTGGGAACTATGAAATTGATGAGACTTGTCGAATAATTTATAGAACCACCCTAAACCAGAACGTCATTCGTAATGAAAGAAGAAGACAGAATATTGCAGTTGAGACAAGAGCTGCATGAACATAACGAACGGTATTATGTTCATAATACGCCCATTATCAGCGACCAGCAATTTGATTTCATGATGCGCGAGCTTCAAGACCTTGAAGCCCGCCATCCTGAGATGTATGATGCCAATTCTCCGTCACAACGTGTCGGGAATGATATATCGCAGCAGTTTGCGCAAGTGGCGCACATACATCCTATGCTCTCGTTGTCTAATACCTATAACACGCAGGAAGTGAGCGATTTCTACGCTTCTGTTGCTAAGGGGCTTAATGGCGAGCCATTCGATATCTGCTGTGAACCGAAATACGACGGGTTGTCTATTTCACTCATCTATGAGCATGGAAGACTTGTCCGGGCTGTGACGAGAGGCGACGGGACGCGTGGTGACGACGTCACAGCAAATGTACGCACTATACGGTGCATACCGCTGCAGCTGCCCGAAAGTCGCTCGGCAAAAAATGCAGCTGACGGCTACCCCGATTTTTTTGAGATCAGAGGAGAGATTCTCATGCCCTTTGCATCGTTCAACAGACTGAATGAAGAACGCGAGGAGATTGGCGAAAGAAAATTCGCTAATGCCCGCAATGCGGCTTCCGGAACTCTGAAATCGCAGAACTCGCGTGTGGTGGCTGAACGCGGTTTGGATGCATATCTCTACTATCTGCTTGGTGACAACCTTCCGTCTGACAGCCACTATGACAATCTCCAACTCTGCAAGAAATGGGGCTTTAAGGTGTCAGAAGGAACCGGCAGATGCCGTACTTTAGATGAGGTACTGTCTTTTATACGCAATTTTGACAACGAACGTCACCATCTGCCAGTAGCCACCGACGGCGTGGTGTTGAAAGTCGATTCTCTCCGGCAGCAAAAAGCGCTCGGCTTCACAGCCAAATCCCCGCGATGGGCAATAGCATACAAGTTCAAAGCAGAACGTGTCGCGACAATCTTGAAGAATGTCACATATCAGGTTGGCAGAACGGGAGCAGTCACCCCCGTCGCCAACATGGAACCTGTGCAGCTTGCGGGAACCGTTGTGAAACGTGCCACGCTCAACAACGAAGATTTCATTTCTTCTTACGATCTTCATTTCGGTGACACTGTCTTCGTCGAGAAGGGCGGGGAGATTATACCTAAGATTGTCGGCGTAGATGTGACAAAGCGTTCCCGGCAAGCAGAGAAGGTGGAGTTCATCACACATTGTCCGGAATGCGGCGAGAAGCTTGTCCGTTTTCCCGGCGAGGCCGCACACTACTGTCCCAATGACAGCGGCTGTCCTCCGCAGATTGTCGGACGTATAGAGCATTTTATAGCCCGGAAGGCAATGAACATCATGTCTCTCGGGACAGAGACAGTCAGTGATTTCTTCAGACGCGGACTGATTGCTGATATCGCTGATCTCTATAAGCTGACCGTTGAGAGTATAACCGGTGGAAACCAAAGGAGATATGTCTCGGCAAAGAAGATTGTCGATGGCATTGAGGACAGCAAGAACGTCCCGTTTGAACGTGTTGTCTTTGCCTTGGGCATCAGGTTTGTCGGAGAGACAACGGCAAAACTGCTTGCAAGGCATTTTCGCGACATCGGCAGTCTTGCCTCGGCAGATATGCAAAGCCTCATGCAGATTGACGGGGTGGGGCAGGTGATAGCCGAAAGCGTTGTAAGATATTTCCGCGATGAAAGAAATCTGGATATAGTGCATCGTCTGAAAGAGCACGGACTGCAAATGAGAATAGCAGAAAGCGAGGCTTCACAGAATCACAGTCAAGAGCTTGCGGGACAGAACGTTGTCGTGAGCGGCGTTTTCTCCCTACACAGCCGTGATGAATACAAAGAAATGATAGAGAAGCATGGCGGGAAAAATGTCTCGTCCATCTCGCGCAAAACATCTTTCGTGCTCGCGGGAGAGAACATGGGACCTTCAAAGCTGGCAAAGGCACAAGAACTCGGAGTGAGGATACTGTCTGAAGAAGAGTTTCTTGATATAATCGGGAATGGAGACACCGCCTCGGCAGGAAGCGACGCGACACTCAGCGAATCAGCCGCTGCAACACTTGATGACGGCGTATCTGACAATCATGAGAATAAGGAAACCGAGAAAGCCGCCAAGACGAAACCAGTACAATTGTCTCTCTTTGACATGGATGAAATATGACAACGTTACGAACTTTCCTCTACGTAATTAATCTACCACGTGAATTGGCAAAAATCAGTCTCTTTGCGTGATAAATTGATATTATAACAACTGAAATCATAAATAAATTATGCGAAAATTTGTATGATTGAAAAAAAGTGTCTAACTTTGCAAAAAATTATGCCCGGCGTGTCAAATCCATTTATAACTTGCCAAAAGGGAAACGGCAGATGATTTTTCTCGCATTGTGATGCAATTCGACGGCAAGATATGGGATTGTCACCCTGGATATGAGACTGTATTAATAAAAAAACAAATTGAGAATTCTTGTATTCACAAGACGAGAACATTATGAAAAAGAACCTGTTATTCATGATGGCTTTTGCTGCCCTCCTCTTAGTTTCCGGTTGCACAAGCGTAAAAAACATCCCTTATCTGCAGAATGTAGAAGAGATAGACCTTACAGCTTCGCGCATGTTGTATGACGCTCGTATCATGCCGAAAGACCTCTTGACAATTTATATCAACACTACCGACCCGGATGCGTCGAAACCTTTCAATCTCTACAGCCAGTCGCAGTCTGGGGGAGGCGCCAATCAGACCATCCCTTATCTCGTTGACAACGAGGGCAACATCAATTTCCCCGTTCTCGGAAAACTTCATGTGGGGGGCATGACGAAAGACGAGTGCCAAGATATGATTGCCAGCCGTCTGAAGATGTATCTCACTGAGACGGAAACCCCGATCGTCACTGTCACGATGTCAAGCTATCACATCACAGTGCTCGGTGAAGTCGGAAGCCCAGGCATAATTCCTGTCAGCACCGAGCGTATGTCTATTCTCGAAGCTATAGCGTCGGCAGGCGACCTTACCATCTTCGGCAAGCGTGAGAACATACTCCTCATCAGAGAAGATTCGCGCGGGGAGAAATCTGTACACCGTCTCAACCTGAATGACGCAAGCATTCTCAACTCGCCTTATTATCATCTGCAACAGAACGACGTCATTTATGTCGAACCGCAGAAAATCAAGGCCAAGAACTCATTTTTCAACCAATACACTTCTCTGTATTTCTCGCTCGTCAGCATGATCATGACTGCTGCAACGTTCGTTATCCAATTGACAAAATAATCTCTGCAAGCCCCTCTGTCTGATTCGTCCCGCAATCACACAGCGGGGCTTGTTTGGGAAATGTCCCTCTTCTCGTAATGGAACGGGGGAATAGTGTCTTTCGTATTTATTAAAGATTTTCAAAACACAAAAACACAAAAACACAATGTGCGGCATAGTAGGATATATTGGAACAAAAGACGCCTATCCGATTCTGATAAAAGGTCTGAAGCGTCTCGAATATCGCGGATATGACAGTGCCGGCGTGGCTCTTATCAACGATAACGGCTCTCTGAATGTCTATAAGGCTCAGGGCAAGGTGGCTGACCTTGAAAACTTCTGCTCGGACAAAGATGTTTCAGGAACGATAGGTCTGGCGCATACCAGATGGGCGACGCACGGGGAACCGTCGCAACGCAATGCGCACCCGCATTTCTCGCAGTCACACAATCTCGCCATCATCCACAATGGCATCATAGAGAACTATTCTGTCATCAAACGAAAACTTGAGGAATACGGCATCACGTTTGTCTCAGACACGGATTCGGAAGTTCTCATCCAGCTGATTGAATATATAAAGGTGAAAAAGCGGTGCAACCTGCTCACGGCGGTGCAGTTCGCGTTGCATCAGGTTATAGGCGCCTACGCCATCGCTATCCTCGACAAAGAGAACCCCGACCAGATTATCGCGGCGCGCAAACAAAGTCCGCTTGTCATCGGAATAGGAGACAATGAGTTCTTCCTCGGTTCTGACGCTTCGCCAATTGTTGAATATACCGATAAGGTGGTTTATCTTGAAGACGGCAATATCGCTGTCATCAACCGCCACCGCAATCTCGATATCGTGTCAATTCTCAACCACCGCCTGTCGCCGGAGATACAGACAGTCGATTTGAAACTCGGACAGATAGAGAAAGGCGGCTACGAGCATTTCATGCTGAAAGAGATTTTCGAGCAGCCTGAATGTTTCCAGAACTGCATCAGAGGACATGTTTCTCTCTCTCATCCAGACAATGTGTATCTGCGCGCCGTGCAGGACAACGTGAAAGTCATAAGCAGCGCGAAGCGCATCATCATTGTGGCTTGCGGCACATCGTGGCACGCCGGACTGATAGGCAAACAGATCATCGAAGACCTCTGCCGCATCCCTGTCGATGTGGAGTATGCGTCGGAGTTCCGCTACCGCAATCCGGTTGTCACGCCTGACGATGTAGTCATCGCAATATCCCAGAGCGGCGAGACAGCCGATACCCTTGCGGCTGTTGAGCTGGCAAAGAACAAAGGCGCATTCATCTATGGTGTGGTTAACGCCATCGGCTCAAGCATCGCCCGTGCCACACATGCCGGGACATACATCCATGTCGGTCCGGAAATCGGCGTCGCCTCGACAAAGGCATTCACCGGACAGGTGGCTGTACTCACTATGATTGCTCTCGCAATATCACGCGAGAAACGCTGCATAGACGATAATACATTCACCGACATACTGACGAACCTCTGCAACATCCCTCAGCTGATGACGCAAGTGCTGAAAACCAACGACCAGATAAAGGACCTCAGCCGCTCGTTCACATACGCGCAGAACTTCCTTTATCTCGGACGCGGCTACAGCTATCCTGTTGCCCTTGAGGGAGCGCTGAAGCTGAAAGAAATTTCGTATATTCATGCCGAAGGCTATCCTGCCGCTGAGATGAAGCATGGACCCATCGCTCTCATCGATTCTGACATGCCTGTCGTCGTCATCGCCACACACAATGCGATGTACGAGAAGGTGCTGTCGAACATCCAGGAGATAAAGGCTCGCAAGGCTCGTGTCATCGCTTTGATAACAGAAGGCGACGAGACTGTGCGAAAGATAGCCGATGAAGTGATAGAACTTCCGAAGACGCTTGAATGTCTTGAGCCCATCATAGCCACAATACCGTTGCAGCTTCTTGCATATCATATTGCTGTCTGCAAGGGGAAAAACGTTGACCAGCCTCGCAATCTCGCAAAGTCTGTCACAGTGGAGTGAACGCGCTGCATGCCTTTCACCGCCCTTCATGCACACAGGGGAGATGACGCAATGCCAAAGAACAACAACAACCTGAACACAAATAAAATAATTTTTCATTCGGAATGAAAAAAGCTACATTAGTCCTTCAAGACGGGACAGAACTTGTCGGAAATTCATTCGGATACGAGCAACCTGTGTCTGGAGAGGTCGTCTTCAGCACAGCCATGACCGGTTATCCCGAATCTTTGACCGATCCATCTTTCGCCGGGCAGATGCTTGCGCTCACTTATCCTCTCGTAGGAAACTACGGCGTGCCGCCCTTCTCCGTTGAACCAAACGGAATACCTACATTCATGGAGAGTGACCGGATTTATGCCGCAGCTCTGATAGTTTCAGACTATTGTGAGAAATATAGTCATTGGAATGCTTGCGAATCTCTCGCCGATTGGCTGAAACGGGAGAAGATTCCCGGAATAACGGGCATCGACACCCGTGAACTGACGAAAAAACTCCGTGAGCATGGAGTGATGATGGGCAGAATCGTCTTTGACGGCATGGAGAGTGCAGAAGACGTGGAGAAATATGATGAGATAAACTATGTCGATAGGGTATCGTGCAAAGAGGTTATCCATTATTCTGCCGTCAATTCCTCTTCTTCCAAAAATGTTGTCCTTGTGGATTGCGGCGTAAAGGCTAACATAATACGCTGTCTCCTTGACCGGGGCGTCAATGTGACACGTGTGCCGTGGGACTTTGATTTCAACAGCCTCGACTTTGACGCCCTCTTCCTGGCTAACGGTCCAGGCAACCCGGACGTGTGTAAAGTCACTGTTGACAACATACGCCGGTTCATGGAAACCGAAGGACGCAAGCCTTCAGGAGAGATACGCCCTGTCATGGGAATCTGCATGGGCAATCAGCTGCTCTCGAAAGCTGCCGGCGCTACGATATACAAACTGAAATACGGGCACAGGTCTCATAACCAGCCAGTCAGGATGGTAGGGACAGATACATGTTTCGTGACGTCGCAGAATCATGGCTTTGCCGTTGACACCAAGACGCTGTCTGAGGAATGGGAGCCTCTCTTCGTGAACATGAACGACGGCTCGAACGAAGGCATCAGACACAAAACATTCCCGTGGTTCTCTGCACAGTTCCATCCTGAAGCTTGCTCTGGGCCCGTCGATACAGAATTCCTGTTCGACAAGTTCGTATCTTTGTTAAAAGTTTAGAATCATAGTCGTTAAGTATATACCGCCCCCCTCTCATATCCCGAAGAATCTCATGTTAGACAATACGATAAAGAAAGTGCTGCTGCTCGGTTCAGGAGCATTGAAGATAGGAGAAGCCGGAGAGTTTGACTATTCCGGCTCGCAGGCATTGAAAGCATTGCGCGAAGAAGGCATCAAGACCGTTCTCATCAATCCGAACATCGCTACGGTTCAGACCTCAGAAGGTGTAGCAGACCAGATTTATTTCCTCCCGGTTCAACCCTATTTCGTCGAAAGGGTGATAGAAAAGGAGCGTCCCGACGGAATACTTCTCTCTTTCGGCGGACAAACGGCACTTAACTGTGGCGTGGAACTGTTCAAGTCTGGCGTACTCGACAAATACAACGTAAAAGTGCTCGGTACACCTGTTCAGGCTATTATGGACACAGAAGACCGTGAGCTTTTCGTGAACAAGCTTGATGAGATAGATGTGAAGACCATCAAGTCTCAGGCTTGCAGCAACAAAGATGAAGCCCGCAAGGCAGCGGAAGAACTGGGCTATCCCGTCATTATACGTGCCGCATACGCCCTTGGCGGTTTAGGCTCCGGTTTCTGTGACAATCAGGACGAGCTTGACCGTCTTGTGGAGAAAGCTTTCTCCTTCTCGCCTCAGGTGTTGGTGGAGAAGTCGCTGAAAGGCTGGAAGGAAATTGAATACGAGGTGGTGCGTGACAAGTACGACAACTGCATCACGGTATGTAACATGGAGAATTTCGATCCCCTCGGCATCCATACCGGTGAATCAATTGTCATCGCTCCTTCGCAGACACTTACCAATTCTGAGTATCACAAGCTTCGCGCCCTCGCCATAAAAATCATTCGTCACATAGGTATAGTGGGCGAATGTAATGTGCAGTACGCTTTCGATCCCAAATCTGAAGACTATCGTGTGATAGAGGTCAACGCACGTCTGTCGCGTTCGTCAGCCTTGGCTTCTAAAGCGACGGGCTATCCTCTCGCTTTCGTCGCTGCCAAGCTCGGCATCGGCTACGGCCTGTTTGAACTCAAGAACTCTGTCACTAAGACGACATCGGCTTTCTTCGAGCCGGCTCTCGATTATGTCGTTTGTAAAATCCCGCGTTGGGACCTCTCTAAGTTCCGTGGCGTCAATAAAGAACTGGGCTCTTCAATGAAGTCGGTGGGTGAGGTTATGGCCATCGGCAGGAACTTTGAGGAAGCCATCCAGAAAGGTCTCCGTATGATAGGCCAGTCAATGCACGGCTTTGTCGAGAACAAAGAACTGAAAGTTGACGATGTGCGTGCCGCCCTTCATGACCCGACGGACAAACGTATCTTTGTCATTGCCAAGGCGATGCAGAGAGCATTGTACACGGTTGATGAGATACACGAGATAACAAAGATAGACAAATGGTTCCTTGAGAAACTGCAACATATAGTAGATATTGATACAGAACTGCGTAAATGTACATCAGTCAATGTCTTAAGCAAGGAACTGCTTCATGAGGCCAAGGTCTATGGCTTCACGGATTTCCAGATTGCACGTGCCGTAGGACTGGAGGGCGAGATGAAGAATATGCACCAGGCTCTTCTTGTCGTCCGTGCCTTGCGAAAGAGGTATGGCATACTGCCTGTCGTGAAACAAATTGACACGCTTGCCGCTGAATATCCCGCCCAGACGAATTATCTTTATCTCACATACGCCGGCACGTCGCATGACATCAAGTTCGAGCAAGACAAACGCACCGTCATCGTTCTCGGTTCTGGAGCCTATCGCATCGGCTCGTCGGTAGAGTTCGACTGGTGTGGTGTTCAGGCTCTCAATACGATACGCAGAGAGGGATACCGTTCTGTCATGATCAACTACAATCCAGAGACGGTGTCAACGGATTATGACATGTGCGACAGACTGTATTTTGACGAACTCACTTTCGAGCGTGTCATGGACATCATCGACCTTGAGACACCTCATGGCGTCGTTGTTTCCACTGGCGGTCAGATTCCAAACAATCTCGCTGTCAAGCTTGATGCGGAGCGTGTGCCTATCCTCGGAACGAAAGCGAAGGACATTGACAATGCTGAAGACCGCGCGCAGTTCTCGTCTATGCTCTCACGTATCGGTGTCGATCAGCCGGAATGGTCTGCGCTGACCACAATGGACGATATCAATGCCTTCATTGACCGTGTCGGCTTCCCGGTCCTTGTGCGTCCCTCGTATGTGCTCTCGGGAGCCGCGATGAATGTCTGCTCCAACCGTGAAGAGCTTGAACGTTTTCTCATGCTTGCAGCCAACGTGAGTGCCGAACACCCCGTTGTAGTCAGCAAGTTCATCGAACACGCCAAAGAGATAGAGATGGATGCCGTGGCACGTGACGGCGAGATCATAGCATACGCCATATCAGAGCACGTCGAATTTGCCGGCGTACATTCGGGCGATGCCACAATACAGTTCCCTCCGCAGAAACTCTATGTGGAGACAGTGCGCAGAATCAAGCGTATATCCAAGCTCATTGCGAAAGAGCTTCATATCTCAGGGCCTTTCAATTGCCAGTTCATGGCAAAAGACAATGACATTCTTGTGATAGAGACAAATCTCCGTGCTTCACGGTCCTTCCCCTTCGTGTCTAAAGTCTTGAAGCTTAACCTTATCGACCTTGCTACTAAAGTGATGCTTGGGGTACCTGTAGAGAAGCCGAGCAAGAATCTTTTCGATTTGGATTATGTCGGCATCAAGGCGTCACAGTTCTCTTTCAACCGTCTGCAAGGCTCTGACCCGGTTCTCGGAGTTGACATGGCATCTACAGGCGAAGTCGGTTGTCTCGGCGATGACACATCCTGCGCCCTGCTGAAAGCGATGCTCTCTGTGGGTTATCGTATTCCGAAGAAGACGATACTTCTTTCGACAGGTACGGCAAAGCAGAAGGCTGAGATGCTTGATGCAGCACAAGAGCTCATCGACAATGGCTACGTGCTATATGCGACAGGTGGCACACACCGTTATCTCTCAGAAAACGGTATCGAGAACATTGAGGTGTTCTGGCCCTCTGATGAAGGCAAATATCCTCAGGCGTTGGAGATGCTGCACGAAAAGAAGATTGACATGGTTGTCAATGTTCCGAAAAACCATACAGTGCGCGAGCTTGACAACGGATATAAGATTCGTCGTGCCGCTATTGATCTCAACATCCCGCTTATCACTAATCCGCGTCTTGCCTCAGCTTTCATACATGCGTTCTGCAGCATGAGCGTTGATGACCTGGCTATAAAGTCGTGGGCTGAGTATAAATGATACCAACAGCTGGTTCTTTCAGGCTGACTCTTCTCAACCTGAAAGAACCGGCTTAAAAAAGAAATTACAATGACCTTGATATCACCTTCATTGCTTGCTGCTGATTTTCTTCATCTTGACAAAGACATAGAGATGATCAACCGCAGCGAAGCCGACTGGCTCCATCTCGACATCATGGATGGAGAGTTTGTCCCGAACATCTCTTTCGGCTTCCCCGTATTGTCGTCTATAAGGAAGACATTGCAGAAGCCGATGGATGTCCATTTCATGATTATGCATCCCGAGAAATATATCGACCGCACGGCAGAACTCGGCGCCATGCTCATGAATGTGCATATAGAGGCATGTGGCACGAAGACACCAGATGTCATCAATGCTATCCGTTCTGCAGGGATGAAGGCCGGTGTCACCATCAGTCCTGACACTGCCGTTGAAGAAGTGTATCCTTATCTTTCTGCTGCAGACCTGGTGCTTGTCATGGGTGTCTATCCAGGTTTCGGCGGGCAGCGTTTCATAGAGGACACAATCCGGAAAGTCAGAGAGTTGCGCTCTTTTATAGACAGCAACGGTCTCTCTACGCTCATTCAAGTCGATGGAGGTGTTGACGGGCGCACAGCTCCTCTCCTTGTCGATGCCGGATGCGATGTTCTCGTTTCTGGCTCATACGTTTTCAAAGCTCCAGACCCGATGCAGACCATCTCCAGTCTGCGGGGCTTGTGCCGAAAACCGTAATCCCTATACCATACTATTACATAACAAGAATACAAATTAATTTGCCTAAAAAATTAACCTAACATTTTACATCATGAACTTAAAAATCCGGCTCACCATCATGAACTTCCTGGAGTTTGCCGTCTGGGGAGCATATCTTACAAGCATGGGCACCTTCCTCGTCAAGGCAGGCTATGGCTCATACATAGGTTTCTTCTATTCCATTCAAGGCATCGTCAGCCTTTTCATGCCCGGCATCATGGGCATCATCGCCGACCGTTGGATACAAGCTCAACGCCTGTTGTCCCTCTGCCATCTCCTTGCAGCAGCCTTTATGATAGCTGCCGGCGTATATGGCATGACAGACGGTTTCACCATCGCCGTCCTCTTCCCGCTCTATGCCCTCAGCGTCGCTTTCTATATGCCGACGCTCGCATTGTCCAATTCTGTAGCGTTCAATGCTCTGACCCAAGCCGGAATGGATACGGTGAAAGACTTCCCTCCGATTCGTGTCTTCGGCACAGTGGGTTTCATCATCACGATGTGGGCAGTCGATTTCCTCGGGTTCCAACCCACAAGCCAGCAGTTCCTGCTCTCTGGCTGCCTCAGCGTCGTGCTGGCAGCATACAGCCTCACACTTCCGCAGGTTCCTGTACGTTCTGATTCCACCGCCTCAGGCGAGAAGCCGACGCTTGTACAGGCATTGGGGCTTGACGCCTTCCGTCTGTTCAAACGCTACGACATGGCGATATTCTTCATCTTCTCAATGCTGCTCGGTGTCAGCCTGCAGATAACGAACGGTTTTGCCAATCCGTATATCACATCTTTCCAGAACATCCCCGAGTATGCCGGCACATTCGGTGCCCAACACGCCAACATCCTCATCTCTATCTCTCAAATCAGCGAGGCGTTCTGCATCCTTCTCATCCCTCTGTTCTTGAAACGTTTCGGCATAAAGCGCGTTATGATGATAGCCATGATGGCGTGGGTGTTGCGTTTCGGCCTCTTCGCCTTGGGCAATCCCGGCAGCGGCGTATGGATGTTTATCATTAGTTGCGTCGTCTATGGCGTGGCGTTCGATTTCTTCAATGTATCCGGTGCTCTCTTCGTTGACAGCAACACCGATGCAGGCATCCGTTCCTCTGCCCAAGGCCTTTTCATGATTATGACAAACGGTCTCGGTGCCACGATAGGCACCCTCACGGCACAAGCCATCATCAACCATTATGTCTATGCCCTTCCCGAAAATGTCCAGTTGCCGGGATGGCGCACGTCATGGATGATATTCGCAGCTTATGCCTTTGTCGTCTTCATCCTGTTCACCATTTTCTTCCGTCCTAAAAAGAGCTGAGCCCCTTCTATATTTTACCATCATTCTCTAAAACGATATGCAGGCCATAATAGAGTTGAAAGTCTTCGCCGTCTCCGAAATAATAGGCAACCGCGATGTCGGAATCATTATGCTCTCAGACAAAGGCGCTACGATGCAGATAGCCGTAGTATGCGACAAACTGATGAAAGAGGAGATAGGACTGCGTCTTAGCAAACAGAAAATCTGCAACACCCTCTTGCCCGAGGTTCTCGTCAATGTGCTGAAGAACCAGGTGGGCTACTCGTTCGAACTCATCATCAACGACATTGTTGACGGCGTATATCGCGCTATGCTCATCAACAGCGAGACACGCCAGTCGCTCTCGTTGCGTGCCAGCGACGCTATCCTCCTGCATCTCATCTCCGACGCTCCAATCTATGCCACCAACACGCTCATGCAGCGGCAAGCGGTCCCCGTCGTTCCCGGCAGTCCGTCCATGGCATTGCCCTACAACGCCCTGTCAGACGATATGCTGCACGAAGCGTTGAAGAGTGCTGTAGAGCAAGAGAAATACGAGATGGCGTCAACCATCCGCGACGAACTGAAACGCAGAGGAAAACTATGAAAGAAGAACGTTATTTCTATGCCCCCGATGCAGCAGCGACAAACTTCCTCCCAGACGATGAGGCTATGCACGCAGTACGTGTGTTGCGTCTTCAGGCAGGCGACACCATTTATCTTATGGACGGCAAGGGGAAATTCTATAAGGCTGAAATCACCCTTGCCACAAAGAAGGCATGCGCCTATTCCATACTCGATACCGTCTGCGACGAGGATTGCCAGACATCGCGTGTACATCTCGCCATCGCGCCAACAAAGAATATCGACCGCATAGAATGGCTTGCAGAGAAAGCTACCGAAATAGGCATTGCATCTCTCACTTTCCTGAACTGCAGGTTCTCCGAGCGTACAAAGCTCCGTGCTGACCGTATAGAGAAGATTGTTGTATCAGCTGCTAAACAGAGCCGTAAGACATGGATGCCTTCTGTGAACGACATGACAGATTTCAGTTCTTATATTCATGCCGGCCGTGCCGGGTTGAAATACATTTGTCATTGTTACGACACCCCTCCGAAAGACGACCTTTTCAGCCACATCCGCTCGTCTCTTTCCGCACAACGTCTTTCCGGCACAGTTTCTGCCGTCACGCCTCCTGCCGCTCCAGACATCACCATACTCATTGGTCCAGAAGGCGATTTCAGCATTGACGAAGTGAATGAAGCCCTTGCCTGCGGTTTCCATTCTGCCACGCTCGGCAACAGCCGCCTGCGTACGGAAACAGCAGGGCTCATGGCTGTTGCCACATCTGATATCGCATTACGCTCCTGACAGTTGGCAAGTTGGCCGAAAGATGCATCCTTGGCCAGCTTGTCGGCTTTATGATGGTTTTATGTTGGCAGGAAATCATAATATGTATTAAAAAACACACCTATCTTTTGGCAATTACAAAAATAATATTTAATTTTACGGACGATTTGAAATCATAAACCACACCCCGTCATTTTTCGCCTGATTAATACCTAAAACATCAAATCTATGAAAGTTTATCAAACAAATGAAATCAAAAACATTGCCCTTCTTGGCAATGACGGTTCGGGTAAGACAACCCTCACTGAATCCCTGCTCTACGAGGCAGGCATCATCCAGCGTCGCGGACGAGTAAGTCAAGGAACAACGGTCAGCGACTATTTCCCCGTAGAGCAAGACTATGGCTACAGCGTATTCTCCACTGTATATCATGTAGAATACAACAACAAAAAACTTAACATCATCGACTGTCCCGGTTCTGACGATTTCGTAGGTGCAGCCATCACAGCCCTCAACGTGACAGACACCGCTGTCCTCCTTCTTAACGGTCAGTACGGACCAGAGGTGGGTACACAGAACCATTTCCGCTATACAGAGAAATTGAAGAAACCTGTCATCTTCCTTGTCAACCAGCTCGACTCAGACAAGTGCGACTACGCCAATGTCCTTGAGCGACTGAAGGAGATTTACGGCAACAAGGTGGTGCCCGTGCAGTATCCCCTCAACGAAGGCCCTGATTTCAACGCCCTCATCGACGTCCTCCTTATGAAGAAATATTCATGGAAGCCCGAAGGCGGCGCGCCAATCATCGAAGACATCCCGGCTGAAGAGATGGACAAAGCGATGGAGATGCACAAAGCCCTCGTCGAGGCGGCAGCAGAGAACGACGACACCCTCATGGAGAAATTCTTTGAGACAGAACAGCTCACAGAAGACGAGATGCGCGAAGGCATACGCAAAGGCCTTGTCACACGCTCCATCTTCCCTGTCTTCTGCGTCTGCGCCGGCAAGGATATGGGCGTACGCCGCCTCATGGAGTTCCTCGGCAATGTAGTGCCTTTCGTCGATGAAATGCCGAAGGTACACAACACACGTGGCGAAGAAGTCGCCGTGACAACCGACGCTCCCGCAAGCATCTATTTCTTCAAGACCGGCATTGAACCGCACATTGGTGAGGTGGCATACTTCAAAGTCATGTCAGGCTGCGTCAAAGCAGGTGATGAACTCTCTAATGCCGACCGCGGCTCAAAAGAGCGCATAGGACAAATCTTTGTCTGCGCAGGAGCAAACCGACAGCCTGTTGACCAGCTCAATGCCGGAGATATAGGATGTGCAGTGAAGCTGAAGGATGTTCGCACCGGAAACACTCTCAACGGGAAAGACTGTGACAACCGCTTCGATTTCATCAAATATCCTAACTCGAAATACAGCCGCGCCATCAAGGCAGTCAACGAGTCTGACACAGAAAAGATGATGTCCGCGCTCATCCGTATGCGTCAGGAAGACCCGACATGGGTTGTTGAGCAATCGAAAGAGTTGCGTCAGATCATCATTCACGGACAGGGCGAGTTCCATCTCCGCACGCTGAAATGGCGTCTTGAGAACAACGAGAAGATACCAGTACGCTTCGAAGAGGCACGCATCCCGTACCGTGAGACCATCACCAAGACCTCACGCGCCGACTACCGTCACAAGAAACAGTCGGGTGGAGCAGGGCAGTTCGGAGAGGTACACCTCATCGTTGAGCCATACGCTGACGGTATGCCAGACCCTGTATCATACACCTTTAACGGTCAGGAGTTCAAGATGAACATCAAGAGCCGTGAAGAGGTCGACCTCCCATGGGGCGGCAAGCTTGTCTTCCTCAATTCCGTTGTCGGAGGAGCCATTGACGCACGCTTCATGCCGGCCATCCTCAAAGGTGTCATGGAATGTATCGAGCGCGGTCCGCTCACCGGCTCTTACGCCCGCGACGTGCGCGTCATCGTCTATGACGGCAAGATGCACCCGGTTGATTCTAACGAGCTCTCCTTCATGCTCGCTGCCCGCCACGCTTTCGCTGCCGCTTTCCGCGAAGCCGGACCGAAGATTCTTGAGCCTATCTACGACCTTGAGGTATATGTTCCCGCTGACTATATGGGCGATGTGATGTCCGACCTGCAGGGCCGTCGCGCGCTCATCATGGGTATGGATTCAGAGAACGGATATCAGAAACTTCAGGCGAAGATACCTCTCAAAGAGCTCTCAAGCTATTCCATCTCGCTCAGCTCCCTCACCGGCGGACGCGCCTCGTTCACCACGAAGTTCGCCAGCTACGAGCTCGTGCCGTCTGATATACAGCAGCAGCTCATTACAGCACACGAAGCTGAAATGAAAGACGAAGACTGATTAACATCCGCTTTTTGACAGCATAAACAAGAAGGCTGCATCATAATCTCCTGGTTATGGCGCAGCCTTCGCTGTTTATCAACATCTGTTTTGGTGAATACGGACTATATTATTCTCTGCTAAGTAGGTGTTTCTATAGTTTACCTCCGTTACCTTCCGTTGCATTTCGTGCAATGATTCCGTGAAAAAACACCGTGCAATATGCCGTGCTTCAAAGAACCTGCCCATGACCCTTATATCCTCCTTCGTTAATTTTTTCAAAATATAACAAATATGCAACCTGCTATTGATATAAAATAGTTAACTTTGCACTGTTATATTTGATGTGAAATTATAATGTGAAATAAATCTCACAACACAATGAAAATACTTCTCACTGGCGGAGCCGGTTTTATCGGCTCACATACTATCGTCGCTCTCAATGCTGCAGGGCATGATGTTGTTGTCGTTGACAACTTCGTAAACTCTAAAGAGGCTGCACTGCAACGCGTAGCGAAAATCATAGGCAAAGACGTGCCATACTACAATGTCGATATCCGCGACCGCGAGCAGCTGACGGCGGTATTCAAACAACACCACTTCGATGCTGTCATACATTTCGCCGGACTGAAAGCCGTCGGCGAATCCGTAGCAAAGCCCCTTGAATATTACGACAACAACATGACGGGCACCTTCGTCCTAATGGATGTCATGCGCAACAACGGCTGCAAGAACATCATCTTCTCCAGCTCGGCAACAGTATATGGCGACCCTGCCATCATTCCTATCACAGAAGAATGTCCAAAAGGACACTGCACCAACCCTTACGGACAGACAAAATCTATGCTCGAAGAGGTGATGTGTGACGTCCAGCGCGCTGACAATGAATGGAATGTCGTGCTTCTCCGCTATTTCAATCCTATCGGAGCACACCAGTCAGGGCTCATCGGCGAAAACCCCAACGGCATACCAAACAACCTCATGCCATATATCACACAGACTGCTATCGGCATACGTAAAGAGCTCGGTGTCTTTGGCAACGATTATCCCACACATGACGGCACCGGCGTACGCGACTATATTCATGTCTGCGACCTCGCGTCTGGTCATGTGGCGGCTCTCAAAGCTATCGAACGTAACTGTGGCGTGGCAATCTACAACCTCGGCACAGGGCACGGCTATTCCGTTCTCGATGTCGTAAAAGCATTCGAGAAAGCCAACGGCGTACCTGTGCCATACAGCATCAAGCCGCGACGTCCGGGTGACATCG
>CALZMB010000012.1 GCA_945788485.1 uncultured bacterium
CAACTCGTCAACTTGTCAACTCGTCAACTTATTCCATACCTATTATATCGTATGTCATGCCGACCGGCACCTCCACTTTGGCTTTGAGCCTGCCGTCAGCGTCCTGATGCCATTCTATCGCCACCTTGCCGTATGGCGTGTGTGTCGATGCTTTCACCCATCTGATGTCTCTGACGGGTTGCGGACGGAAGACGACGTGTCTGCCGGAGATGTTTATCCCGGCGAGCGAGGTGAAATGCAGGCCGTCTATATGCCCCATCATGAAATGGTTCATTGACGAGCCGTGCGCGGGGTCCCACTGCTCGGTCAACGTTGTCATGCCCTGCTTTATCTGATAGCCGTAGCCCGGCACATCGTAGTGGTTGAGCATGGTGTAGAGCAGTTCTTGCATACCTTCTTCTGCCAGTGTCTCGAAGAGGTAGCGGTTGCCGACATCGCCTGTCGTCAGACGGTTTCCATGCCGGCGTATGTCAGCGACGAGAGAGTCAATCACGAGGTTTCGCTGGCTCTCGTCGATGAGACGCAGGTTGAGGGCTATCGCCATGCCAGTCTGCGAGCGCAGGAGTTCTCCATGCGTTATGCCGTCCTGTGCCTTCCGCAGCCCGTATGCTTTCTGCCATGCCGCCTTTATGTCGGCAGCTTTCTTTCTGAGACGCGCGGCATCGTCGGCGTGGCCGGTCATCTCTGCCATGCGGCTGACAAGCTCCGTCCATCTGTAGTGGTGGGCGGTGGCGACGAGGGGCACAGAGGTGTTGCGCGAGAAGCCGGAGCGGAAGTCGCCGTAGTCGTACCAGTCGCCAAGTCCTTGGTTGAGGATGCCGCACGAATCCTGACTGGCGAGATAATCGACATATCGCACCATGTTCGGATAGAAGCGGCGGATGAGTGTGTCGTCATCGTAGAACTGGCGGTACATCCACGGCAGCATGATGATGGTGCCGCCCCACTCGGGCGATTCGGCGAAGGCATCCATCCCCGGACCGTGGAACACGACATATTCCGGGGCTGTCGTCGGCACGGCTCCCGACGCGTACTGCGCGTCGGCGATGACCTGCTCAAGCTGCGGGGCGAAGGTAGTGAGGTCGTAGTTAGAGAAGAGGCCGATGCCGTTGAGCCAGTCTTGCTCAAGCCATCCCAGTTTCTCGCGGTGCGGACAGTCGGTGAAGACGCTCTGCATATTCGAGCGCACGGCGTTGTCTATTATCTCATGCGTACGGTTGACCAACTCGTTGCTGCACTCGAATGTTGACACCGTCTCCGCTGAGTTGTGTACGAAACAAGCCGCCACGTCTGTGAGGACAGGCCTGGCATCGTCAGCGGCTGTTGTGGCGCAAGCGTCCGCCTTCAGCTTCCGCGCGAGGGCATCGCCGAGGCGTGCGCCCTCCACCTGTATATATTTGAAGCCGTAGTACGCGAAGCGCGGTCGCCATGTCTCAGGGCCGTCACCTTTCATTATATAGGTATAGGAGTGCAGCCTGCCGGTCTGCCGCTGGTTGCACGCTCCCTCGGGCGTCAGCGTCTCGGCGACATACAGCGTCACTTTCTGTCCGCGTTTTCCCGTCAGTGTTATCTCTGGTATGCCAGCCATGTTCTGCCCCATGTCGAGGACGAAGGTGCCTTCGGGTATGGTGTGTTTTGCTACCGGCTCTGCCGCCGTGCGCTCTGCTGCCGTGAGAAATTTGCACGAGACGGGCGAGAAACGTTTCATCACCTTCACCGGCGGTGCCTGCTGGGGGCGCAGCACACCTTTGGGAGCCTGCTGCACCACTACTGGCCGCCATGCCCTGCCAATGCGCGCGTCATAGTCTTCGCCGCCGTATATGCTGTTGAATGTTATCTCTGAGGGGGCGTACCGCCATGTGCTGTCAGTGACGATGTCTTCTTCTGTGCCGTCGTCATAGACGATGTGCAGCCTCATCAGGAGTGTCGGGGGTCCGAAGCTGATGCGTAGCTTATGATAGCGTCCGCCCTGTTCATTGTAGAAGCCGTTGCCGAGCAGCACCTCGATGTCAGTGTCGCCCACTTTGAGGAGGTCTGTCACGTCGTAGGTGTTGTAGAAGACAGAGCGGTCGTAGTCGCTCCACAGCGGCGCGAACTCGCTGTCGCCCACTTTCGTGCCGTTCACGCGCACCTCGCCGAAGCCGAGTGCGCAGACGTTCATCATGGCGCAGCGTACAGCGCGCCTTGTCTTGAACGTGCCTTGCACATACACCGAGCGGCGCGAGAGGGTGTCGGCTCTGTCCCAGAGATGGCGCGACTCTTTCAGTACGCGTCCGTGATATATGCGCCCTTCTGGCGTGCGGGCATCTTTTCTTGTTATCGCTCCCACCCATTGCGCATTGCCGAAAGCCGTCTGTGATGTCTGCACCACATAGCGTGCGCGGCGGCTCCACTGCGATGCCTTGCCGGTTTTGTCCCAAACCATCACCTGCCATTCGTACATGCCTTCGCCGACAGGCACCTTGATATGCTGCGACTGCTGGCACTTCACTTTCCCTGTGTCGGCAACCTTCTTGCCTGATGCGGCGTCAAACACTCTGATGCGATAGGCTGTCTGCCTGTCATTGTCGGTGTCGCTGGTCATCTGCCACCCCATCTGCGGTGTGGCATCGGTGACAGCAAGACCATCGGTGTAGTTGGTGAGCAGCTTGGTCACCTCTATCCGCGCCTCAGCGTTGAGGGCGGACAAAATGAAAAGAAGAACGGACAAAAGGGCGCATGTGTGGCGCATGGTGTGTATCATTGGATGAGGGGGATGAGGGTGGGAGGATATGTATCATGCGACCAGGTCGCATGACATCGCCGTGCAGTGAAGCCGGGGCGCAGCGCAGCCGGCTCAAAGGCTGACGACGAGGCGTTGCAGCGTGTCGGCATGAGCCTTCAGCACGCCGTCAACAAAGACAGAGAGACCTTTGCCTTGATGGTAGCGCTGACCGTCGATGTCATACAACACAGTGATGCGGCTGCCGTGATAGAGCACATTGTCGAGACAGAAATACGTCCATGCGCCGGCAGGCAGCAGCGGGTTCACCACAAGCGTGTTTCCCTCCTGTGGCTGTATGCCGCAGATGCCAGTGATGATGATGTCGTTGAAGGTGGAATGGTTGTAGTATCTCGAACGCTCCTGGTCGCCTTTCAGCCAGTAGCCCGTCGTCTCGTCGAGATATTCGCCGATATACGGCTTGCCTCTCATATGCTGCGACTGCACATATTTCTCCATATGGCGGAAGAAAGTCATGCGGTGTGCGTTGATGGTGGTGTCATTGTCAGCCAGCGTGTTGATATAGTTGACATATCCCGTCAGTGTCTGTGATGTGGCGAAAGGCCATACCGCTCCGTCCCATTCGCACTGCCCCACCCCATGTGTGCGGAACTCCGGGTGCCGGCGTTCAGCCGTTGTGAGGCCGTATGGCGCGTCGAAGCCCTGCTCGTCAGCGACCTGCTGCCATGCCACGCCATATTTCGCATTGTCAACCGGCATCTTCACATACCATGGCATATATCCTATCGCCTCGCGCACGTTGGCACTTGAATCGCCGCGGTGTGTCTCGAAGAAGTTATGACGTTCGTTCCACAGCATCGTTTCCACAAGGCGTTGCAACGTGTCTGCACGCAGGCTGTACGCCTCCGCCTTTGCCTTGTCGCCCGCGAGACGCGCCACATCGCTGACCGCTTTTGCCGAGGCATAGACATAGCTGTTTATCGACGGGCGCGCATAATGCTTGCGTCTGCCGCCCGAGATAGTCTCCTCCATCGCGTCGCGCACATCCTCCTGCCATATCAGTCCGCTTGGCAGGCGGTGGGTCGTAAGCCAATAGTCGCAGTCCCATTCGATATCGGGCAGCACGGAAGTCACCCATTCGCGGTTGCCGTCAACGAGATAGCGTTCCCATATAGACGATGGCACCCACGACGAGTATTTCAGGAATTTCGCCATCGGCTTCCCTTCGTTGCCGTGATACCAAGTGTTGATTATCTGGTCAAGATACTGCCTGTCATGCAGCCATCGGCTTTCGCGTATGTGGTGTCCTACCCCAGACGAGATGAGTTTCCATTTGTCGGCGTAGTTTCTCTGCACGAGGAACTCTGTCATCGCCCATCCGACGGGTGTCTTCTCGATATGCTTGCGCAGCGTCCACCATCTGTACCAGAACATCTCTTCGAATGTCTTCTGCGAGCATTCGAACAGCGGCACGTTCTGTGTCATCCACTGCCACGCCTCAGCATTAGGTATTGCCTGCACGATGTTCTCGTCTTCCATAGAGTTGAAGAAATCGACGTAGTGCCTGTAGTCGTCATAGCGGAGTACAGCGGGCTGCAAGCCGTTCTGCCCTGCGGCGGTTTCGGCAAGCTGCGCAGTCTTGAAATCCGCCACGGCGAAGACCGCTTTCTTGTCGCTCTCTCCGGCTTCGGGCAATATGCCGTCCCAGTCGGCAGGTGTGTCAACTGTAGGGTATGTGCGCATCACTCCGGTGCGCATCATCACGCGCTCTATGCTCTCAACGGGTGCGAAGAACATCCGTGTGGCAGCTTTCTTGCCGTCGAGATATATCGTCGCGGTGCGTGTCTTGACGCTGAGTTCGGCTCTGATGTGATATTCTCTTCCAGCCTCGTATTGTGTGACCCGCGCATATCGTGCGCCGCCCTTGCATCGCATCTCTCCCTCGTCAGTCAGTTCAATTCGTGAGCACGCCACGCCGTTCTTGTCCAAGAACTCAATCTGCAGCCATCCGTGGTCTGCCTGCCCAGCCTTCAGCGTGAACTCTACGGCGAGTTCGCGCGTAGCCGGTATCTTGCGCTCCACGCGGCAGTAGTCGAACTTGTCGCTGTCGGTGAGTGTCAGCCATTTGCCGTCTATGCCCACGGGTGCTTCCAACGGCGAGTAGATGTTCCAGTCGGTCAGCTGCGCCAGCGATGCCAGCTTGCTGAAATCGTCGTCTGCATGTGCCGTGGCGTTGATACGCACGGGCACGGGCACTCTCGCCACCCACATATCCTCTTTGTTCATGGAGTATGTGAGCCACATGTCTCCGTCCGGCGGCGTGCCGTTGCCTTCCTGTATGCCGCGCACATACTGCGGCCCGAACGATTTGTAGTTGCCGCCGTAGCGCATAGGCGGCACCTCGCCGTTCACGAGGTTCAGCGTGGTGTAGTTCAGGCCGTCTGCAGAGAGCGAGACGGCGAGCGGCCAACGGAACTCCGAGGGGTTATACACCGTGGCGTATGTGCCGTCCGAGAGGCGCTGTCCCCATATCTTCGCGTTGCTGTTGACAAAGCCGGGGGCGCGTTCGACAGGCTCGCTCCATGTGTTGCCGCCATCTTCCGAGATGCTTGTCAAGGCATGTTTCCACAATGCGACGAGGCGGCCGTCGGGCAGCGTATAGTCGTTGTATGCCTTGTAGCCCTTGTTCAGCGGGATGAGGGGGTCTTCACGGTCAGCCTCCTCCACCCACTGCATCCTGATGCGCGGGTTGGCGTATATCTCCGCTACGGCGCGGCGGAGGAATTTGTCGCCGCGGCGGTAGTTGGGGAAGTCGGTGTTCTTCTCGTTGAAATCGTGGTTGTAGTAGATGAAATATATCTTGCCGAGCGTTCCGTCGGCCTTCACCTCCCTTATGACGCGGCCTATGCCGTTGCCGTCGTTGTTATGGTCTTTTTTCGAGAGGCATACTCCATACGAGCCGATGGCATAGAGGCGGTCGTCTGACGAGACATAGAAGCCCATCCTCTGGTGCATCACCGCCTTCATGTTGTGCGCCGCGCCCTCAACGCCGGGTTTCGTGAAGCCTTCCGGCACGTCATATTCCGGGAAGAGCATGACGGGCGTGGTCCACGAATATCCGTCAGCGGAACTTTGCAAGAGTGTGTGGCTCGGCGGCACCTGCTCGTCTTTCGGGTCGCAGAGATAGTGGACGTAGAAGCGTCCGTGCCAGTATGCCATCATCGGCTGGTGGTTGTAGGTCCATCCCATGCCGTTCTCTGGTGTGGGATGCTCGCGGTTGGCGCGCAAAATCTGTATGTTATGCACGCCCACGACAGGCGAGAGCCCTCCGTCGTGGCGGTTGGGGTCGCTCAGTTCGGTGCCGGTATATCGCACAACATCCTGCGCCATGACATCGGCAGACGACATGGAGAGACAAACAAGGGACACCGCTGAGAGACAGCGTGTCTTCAGGAAATGCTTGAAACGGGTGTTATGAGTGGTTATCATAGCAGGTTTAGTGTTTAGATTAGGTTTCTTGAAAAAAAAGAGCAAATGCATGTTATTCGGCACAAAGTTAATAATAATTTTCTGATTATAACGCAAATCATGCGCATAATTTTACTTTCTTTGTGTTTTTCATGCCATCCCAAACGAAAAAACTCCCGATGGCGTTGCATCGGGAGCGTAGTTTTTCTGCCGTTTGTCAGTCAACAAAGAGTGTATTGCCTTTAATCATAACGACGGCTTTCTTCATGCTGTTGATAGCATCCACGGCTGCTGCTGCGCCCTCTGTGCGCGGCGCGATGAATCTCATGCGGCACTTCATCAACTCCGTATTGCGGAATATGACGGTCATGTTGAACGTCTGTCCGATTTTTTCCATTATGTCCTGCAACGTGTTGTTCTCGAAATAGAGATAGCCGTCTCTCCAGAACTCGTATGGCGTGACATCCGCCTTCGTCACGCTGAACTCCGTGCCGTTGAGCGTGGCGCAGTGATGCGGGGCGAGTGTCACGCCCCTTGCCTCCTCCGCTTTGTCTTCCATTACGGCGTTGAGACGCACCTTGCCTTTCACGAGACACACCTCATGACGCGGGGTTGAGATGTTGAACTCCGTTCCGAGCACCGTCGTCTCCATCGTCCCGCTCTTGACGACAAAAGGATGGGCTGCGTCGTGCGCAACACAGAAATACGCTTCGCCTTCGAACTTCACGATTCTGTGCGAGCCTGCGAAACGGTTAGGGAAGACGATGCGTGAGCCGGGGTGCATATAGACAGCCGTACCGTCGGGCAACGTCAAGTCCGCCGTCTTGCCGTGAGGCACAGAGAGGGTCAGCTGCTCAGTGTTAGATGCGTCTGAGAGCAGAGCCTCAAGGTCGGCTTTCGTTATAGTGGCAGAGTGCGACTTGCCGTTGTTCTTCAGCGTAATGTCCTTTCCGTCTGCCGCGATTGTGATGTCTTTCTCATCTTTGTCGGCGGTGAAGACCGTCTTCTGCCCTTTCTCCTGCATGGCAATGTTGTCAGCATTGTCTGTCGTGCGCGAGAAATGCCAGTATGCTGCTGCCATCACCACAACTCCTGCGAATACGGCGGCAATGCGCAACAGCCTTGCCACCATCGGCAGACGGTGCGTTTCAGTGTCCGTGCCGCTGTCCGTCGTGCTGTCGTGAGTGGCAGCGTGAGCATCAGCGTGTGAGCGGTGCCATGCCGCCAGATGTTCTTCAACATCGTTTGGTCGGCACGCCTGACGCACAGCTTGACGCAAGCCCTCCACCTCGTTCAGCTGTTCGAGCATGGCATCGTCAGACAAGAGCGCGTCAAGCTGCTCCGGCGTGATATGCGCCGGATTCTCCGCTATGTCGAGAGCTTGTTGCTCGGTTGTTGTCAGTTTGTCTTCTTCAAGCATTGTTTTTGTTTTTAAGTTGACGAGTTGTTTTTTTAAGTTGACAAGTTAACGAGTTGACAAGTAAACAAGTTGATAGTCCTGTCAACTCAGAGCAACACTGAGCAACAAAAACAAACAACTCGTCAACTTGTTTACTTGTCAACTCGTCAACTAAAAAAATAATCAACTTGCCAACTCTGAAAATATAACGCACATGACGGCGAAAAGGTTATGCCTCGATGCATTTTTTATATTCTCTTATGAATTTCAGCGCCTTCACGATGTGTTTCTTGACGGTGGAGACGCTGATTCCCATGTCTTCCGCCACCTCGCGGTATTTCTTCCCTTCGACGTAGCATGCGCGCAGTATGTCGTTTGTCGGAGGTCCCATCTCGTCGAGCAGACGCCTTACGATGGCGAGGCGGTCGTCCTGTTCGCCGAGGCGGTCAGGCTGTATGGCGACGGCAGACATCTTGGCGGCATAATCGACATACTGCTTATGCTTCGCCGTGCGGCGCAGAAGATCGATGCAGCGGCTGCGGACGACGGTGTAGAGATAGTGCCGGATATTGTCCATCTCCAAGCTCCCCATGTTCTTCCACACGCTCTCGAAAGCCGCCGACACCACGTCATGACAGTCTTCTTCGTCCGGGAGATAACGTCGGGCGAAGAAGAAGAGCTCGTCATAATGGCGACGGAAGAGTGTGTCAAAAATTTGCCTGTTGTCCATCGGGAAGTGGAATTATGGCGGCAAAGTTACAAAAAATAAACCGAAATGTAAGAAAAAGCGGAAGATTTTTTGCTTTTCCGTAACCTTTTGTCTCGTTCCTGCGTTCTATTTGTATAAAGGTGGGGTCTATAGAACCCACCTGAAAACATAAACGCGGACAATTCCCTTATAATATACCTTTAATAAATAATAACAAAAAAACAAAGCAGAAGATTTATGAAGAAAGCATTCATGTCACTGTTGGCGATGCTGACACTGTCCGTTGCAGCTTTTGCGCAAGGCAATGACGTCCGTCTGTCGATGACGTTCAAGAACGAGTCGTTGCCCGGCGTGCTGCTGAAATTGGAGAAGTCGTCTGACTACAAGTTTCTGTTCACCTATGACGATGTACAGAAATATACGGTCAACGGCTCTGTGACGAACAAGAAATTCATGGAGATCGTGGATTATGTGCTCCGCGACAAGCCGTTCGACTATAAAGTCGATGGCAAGTTCATCAAGGTGACGCTGCGTCAGCAAAAGGGCGACAGCAGCCATAAGAAGAAGACCTACGGCGGATATGTCCGCGACCGCAATGGCGAGCCTATCATCGGGGCGCAGGTAAAGGTGTTGGGCACTCAAGCGATGGCTGTGACCGACATCAACGGAGCCTACATGTTCGACTATATGTTTTCGGGCGAGATGAAAATCCAGGTGTCGTGCATCGGCATGAAGACCTACACCGCGCCGTTGAGGCAGCAGATGGACATCACCATGGAAGAAGACAGCAAGGCTGTCGGCGAAGTGGTGGTGACCGGCATCTTCAAGAAAGCGAAAGAGAGCTACACCGGCGCTGTGACACAGATCAGCAGCGAGGAACTCGCCCTGCACAAGGGCCAGAACCTGTTGCAGACACTGAAAACCATCGACGCGTCGATGAATTTCCAGGTGAACAACTTTGCGGGCAGCAACCCCAACAACCTTCCGCAAATCAACATCCGCGGCAATTCATCGCTGCCCATGAGTGTGCAGGAGTTCAACGAATCGACCAACAACGCGGTGAACACCCCGCTCATCATCCTCGACGGTTTTGAAATCTCGCTTGAGAAGCTGATGGACTACAACGACGAGGAGATTGAATCTATCAACATCCTGAAGGACGCTGCCGCCACAGCCATCTACGGCTCGCGCGGCTCAAACGGCGTCATCGTCGTCACCACACGCCAGCCTGAGGCAGGCAAGCTGCGCATCAATGCCGAGATAGGCATCGACATCGAAGCCCCGGACCTCACGTCTTACGACTATCTGAACGCGGAAGAGAAACTGGCGTTGGAGAACTCGCTCGGCTTGTACAGCTCTGAGTTTACAACAAACGACTACAACTTTCAGCAGGTATATAACCAGAAGCTGCAGCGCGTGCTCTCAGGCGCCACCACCGACTGGCTGAACAAGCCAATCCGCACCGGCGTCGGCTCGCACTACAACCTGCGTCTCGAAGGCGGCAGCAACGAGTTCCGCTGGGCTGTAGGCGCGAACTACAAGGACACGGAGGGCGCGATGAAGAACTCTTACCGCCGTTCGTTCAACGGAAGCATACAGCTCATATACAACATCAAGAACGTTACGTTCAAGAACTACACCACATTCGGCATGGTGCGCTCGCGCGAGAGCAACTTCGGCGACTTCAGCCAGTATGTGTCGCTTCAGCCGTATGACATCCCGTACAAAGAAGACGGGACGGTGACGCAGTATTTCGAGAATTTCCTCGGTCCGTCGCGCGGACAGGGCGAGGCAAACCCCTTGTACGACGCGATGCTGAACACCATCGACAAGTCAGGCCACGAGACGCTGACCAACAACTTCGCGATAGAGTGGAAAATCATCCCTGACCTCACCTTCCGCGGACAGTTCGGCATCAGCAAGCTCTCAAACACGTCCGACTATTTCCTTCCGGCAGAACATTCGTATTTCACCACCGACACCTACGGCCACTACGACGAGTATTCTACCGACGAGGGCTTCCTCCGCCGCGGCTTATATAAATATGGCACAGGCAACGGCTACAGCTACGACGGCAACGCCACCCTCTCCTACAGCCATGTCTTCGCCGACAAGCACCAGCTCTATGTCGGCGCCGACTATTCTGTCTCTGAGAGCAAGAACACATCATATCTCTTCGAGGTGGAAGGCATCTCAGACAGCGACACGCCATTCCTCGGCAACGCCCGCCAATATGCTCAGAACGGCACGCCGAGCGGCTCGAAGTCAACGATGCGCCGCATAGGCCTGACGGGCAACGTGAACTACACCTACGACGCCCGCTACTATGTTGACCTCTCGTATCGCATGGACGGCAGCTCGACATTCGGCAGCGAGAAGAAATGGGCGCCGTTCTGGTCGGCAGGCATCGGATGGAACATGCACAACGAGCGGTGGTTCCAGAAAAACGGGCTGCTCAACGTCCTCAGAGTGAAGGCTTCGCTCGGTGAGGTAGGTTCGCAGGCAGGCAGCGGCGCCGGCGCAAACACCATCTACCGTGCCATCACAGACAGCAAATACATGAACTGGACCGGCTCGCAGCTCATGGCATGGGGCAACCCGCGGCTGACATGGCAGAACACGCGCGAGTTCAACGCCGGACTGGAGTTCGCCGCTTTCAACGGCAGGCTGAAAGGCGAGTTCAACTTCTACGACAAGAAGACCTCCAACCTGCTGTCAAACATGGACCTCCCGTCGAGCATGGGCATCAACACATACATCGCCAACGTGGGCGAGGTGAAGAACCGCGGCTGGGAACTCTCGCTCAGCGGATACCCCATACGCGACCTGAAGCACAACTTCACATGGATGATGACCGGACAGCTCGTCTATAACAAGAACTGGATAAGCAAGCTCTCAGACGCCGTGAAGGCGCAGACTGAGACCTACCGCGAGCAGGATGTGGATGTCGCGAACCTCTTCTACGAGGGCCGACCGCAGAATGCCATCTACGCCGTCCAGTCGCTTGGCATCGACCCGTCATCCGGCAACGAAATCTTCGTTGACCGCAACGGCAATATCACCGACACATGGAAAGCCGGCGACAAGGTATTCTGCGGACAGAGCGACCCGAAATACCGCGGCAATTTCAGCAATATTGTCAGATACAAGAACTGGACGCTGAACTTCACCTTCTCCTACTACTGGGGCGGCTACAGATACAACAGTACGCTGTTAGACAAGGTGGAGGTGAGCATCTACGACCTCATGGAGCAGAACGTTGACCGCCGCGCGTTGACCGAGCGATGGATGAAACCCGGCGACGTGACATTCTTCAAGGGCTACAGCACCACCGACACGCGCGCCACATCGCGTTTCGTGATGGAGGACAACGTTCTGGAGCTCTCGTCTGCCAGCCTGCAATACCGCTGGGACAACCAGTGGGTGCGCAATTTCCTGAAGGTGCAGTCTGTCACTTTCGGTGTCAACACCTCCGACCTCTTCCATTGGGGAAGCATCAAGCAGGAACGCGGCACAAGCTATCCTTACGCACGCAACATCCAGGGCAGCATAAAACTGCTGTTCTGAGCCGCGGGCAAGGAGATATATCATGAACAACGAAATGACAAGTATTTCAACAATTCACACATACGATTATGAAACTACAATTTTCAAAAAGATACAACCTCATTGCCGCCGTCATGCTCGCCTCGCTTGGCATGACATCATGCAACGACTGGCTTGACGTGCGCCCCGACACCGAGCAGAAAGAGGCCGACCAGTTCTCTACCGAGAAAGGCTTCCAGACCGCTCTCACCGGCTGCTACATCGAGATGGTGTCAGAAGACGCCTACGGCACACGCATGACCTTGACCAATGTCGAGAACCTCGCCAACCTGTGGGTGATAGACAAATTGACGACAAAGAAAGACGACTACGAGCTTTCACAGCACGAATATGACGGCGACAACGCCAAGAGCGGCATAAAGAGCCTCTACACATCGCTTTTCAAGACCATCACACAGGCAAACCTCATCATCAAGAACGCCGCGCTGCACCCTGACGCCTTCACCACCGAAGGAATGAAAGAGATTGTCACCGGCGAGGCGCATGCCATCCGCGCATACTGCCAATTGGATATCCTCCGCCTCTTCGGGCAGATGCCGCAGGGCGGAGAGAAGCAGGTGAGGCTGCCGTATTCTGAGGCTACGACGATAGACGAGATTCCGCCCTACTACTCGTTCGCTGACTACGCCGCCAAGCTGAAACAGGACATCGAGATGGCAGAAACACTGCTGAAGGACCATGACCCTGCCACGAAGCTCGCTTTCAGCGACATGTTCTACACCCAAGACACCGGCGTGACGAACGATTTCCTCATCAACAGGCAGATGCGCCTGAACTACTGGGCGGTGCGCGCGCTCCACGCACGCATGGCCCTCTACACCGGCGACAAGCAGACAGCCCGCGCGATAGCGAAAGAGCTCATCTCTGCCAAGCTGCCTGACGGCACGGCGGTGCGGCCCCTCAGCGGCACGGCGGATTTCCAGAAAGGATACCTCGCTTGCCCGAACGAGTGCTTCTTCTCGCTCAGCAAATACAACATCAAAAACGTGGCGGCGGCAATATTCACCCTCAACGACGACAATGCGAGATACCGCTCGTCCAACCAGGTGCTGAGCACGAAGATGCTCGGCGAGCTCTTCGCCGGCGAGAACACCGAGGCGCACAACCGCTACAACAACCTTTGGAACCAGCGTCTCTTAGACAATTCGGCAAAGATGTGGTGCGGTTTCAGGCGTTACAGCTTCGCCGACGACGCGAAGTACCAGTCGCTCTACTATCAAATCATGCCGATGCTCCGCACATCAGAAATCTATCTCATCGCCATCGAGACATCTGACGACCTCGCTGAGGTGAACTCCCTCTACCAGGAGTATATGCTCTCGCACAACGTGGTTGCCGCGGCAGGCTTCGCTTCGCTCGACGACGTGAAGACATGGATTGTCAATGAATACCGCCGAGAGTTCTACGGCGAGGGACAGATGTTCTACACCTACAAACGCCTCGGGGCTAAAGACATGCTCTGGAGCCCTGTCCCCGTTTCGGAGAACACATATATCATTCCTCTCCCGGAGAGCGAGTACGACCCGAATATGTAAATCTTATTATTCTTTGAATATTATGAGTATCAAAAACCTGAAATATCTCGTGCTGTCAGCGGCAATGCTGACGTGTGCCACGTCTTGCGAAAAAGATCTTCAGCCTTATTCGCATCCGGATTGTTATCTGAACTTCGTGTTTTCCTCTTCATCGAAAGACGATGAGGCAACCATTGAAGACATAACTGAGGGGAATACGAATCCCGACCTTCCCGTAATTTATAATTTCAAGTTCAGCGGCGATGTCGCGCAAGACACCGTATGGGCAAAGGCAAAGGTGTTGGGCTATGTCGTGGACTACGACCGCGCCTTCGCGCTTGAGCAGGTCCTGGAAGAAGGCGCAGAGAACGCTGTTCCGGGCGTTGACTATATTCCTTTCGACGACCCTGAGATGCAGAAGCGCATGGTTGTCAAGGCTGGCGAGAACTATGTGAACATCCCCGTCGTCGTGAAGCGCACAGAGAAGCTGAAGACGCAGAGCCTCACGCTCAAGGTGCGCATCAAGGAGAACGGCAATTTCAAGAACGGCTACGACTGCATGCAGACACGCGTCTTCGAATTCACCGACCGCCTCTCAAAGCCTTCGGTATGGGACGAGTTCAATCTTGACTACTATCTCGGCTACTATGGCGAGGTGAAGCATCAGCTCATGATCGAATGGAGCGGGATGCCATGGGACGACGAATATATCACCGACGTCTATAACACCGACAACGCATACATCGACTATATGGACCAGGTGTTCCAGAAACGCCTCTCCGAAGAGAACGCCAAACGCACAGCGCAGGGCCTCGACGTCTATCGCGAAGCCGACGGCACAGAGGTGGACTTCACGCCCGCAAGCTGGTGGTGATGGCATCTGCCGACAGAGCCTTATATACATTATTATATATATCATAAACAATAATCCGAAATGAAAAAACATATCATCAACATCGCCCTCGCCACGGCGCTCGCCGTCTCGCTCGCGTCATGCTACAGCGACGACAGCTCGCTCGGCGACATGTCGAAGGTGGGAGCCATAGAAATCGCTGAGATGCCGACACAGTCGCTCATCTCATATTCCGGAAACCATCTCACGGTGACGCCGGAGATAAAGACAAGCTTCGCTGAAAACGACCTCGAATACGCATGGTATCTCTATGAAGAGCGCAAAGACGAGGAGAACGGATTCAGGACAAACTGCATCAGCCGCGAACGGAACCTCGACTACGAGGTGAACCTCGGCTCCGGCACCTACACCGTCGCCCTCGAAGTGAAGGCGCGCTCAAACGGATTCACAAAGCTCGCGAAGATGACGCTGAACGTGAAGACGGAGTTTGCAGACGCTTTCTACATTCTGAAAGAGACGGCTGACGGCGCGTCAGAACTCGACATCGCCACCTCCGGCGGAGTGAGCGAGAACCTCATCACCAAGATGTACGGCAAACCGGTCAGCGGAAAGCCGGTGAACCTCGCCATGCTCTACGCGCAGCAGTGCATCGACCCCGACACAGAAGAGATGACAACCGCCAACACCATCAACGTCTTCACTGAGACAAGCTACGAATCCTACCGCACAGAAGACATGAAGAAGGTGTTCGACAAGACAACCATCTCTTACGCCGGAGAGGAGAACACAAGCAACTACCGCAACATCTCAAACGGATATTTCTACGCCTTACTCGTCGCCGACAACGGCATCGCCGGCAAGCATTATGGTGAGGATTTTGGCCTCTCAACCGGGAAATACGGCCTGCCCACCGTCGAGGGGAACTACAGCAAGCACATGCAGATGATGAGTCAGGGCAGCCGCGGCATGGCGGTATGGGACAACGACAACCACGGCATCTACGCCATCGACTACAACTGCCTGTACGCAGATGAAATCACAGCCGACCCCGCCAGCGACGAAGAGTGTCTCGCAAGCGGCATAAACAAGATGGGCAGCACGGAGACAGTCTGGTTCCTCACCGAAGACAAGACCCGGGGCACACGCCACCTATATCTCATCAACGGCAGCAACGGCAAACTGATTGAGAAGAAGACGCTCGACCCGCAGCTGCACATCAGCAAGGCGGAGCACGCCGCAGCCTGCGGAGGCAGCGCGGCATACATCTATGTCGTTGACGGAGGCAAGCTCTACGGCTACGGATGGGAGAACGGCACCGAGGCAGAGATCACGCTGCCCGGCATGAGCGGCGACGTGACGTTCGTCACAAACCAATGGCTCTGCGACTTCGAGAGCGGCGGCGTCTATGACTTCGACAACCTCATCGTCGGCTCGCAGCAGGGCGACAGCTACACCCTCTTCTTCTACGACAGCCTCGTGGGCGGCATGCCTACCGGCGCACCTTACATGACAGCCAAGGGCACGGGAAAGGTGAAGTCCATACGCCGCTCGACACCTTCTAAAATAAGCTTCTGGAGCATCAACTTCAGCGCATACGGCACAATGCCGATTTTCCCGACAAGCGACTGATTTCTGAAACCCTCGAGTCACTATCATCATGAAGAAAAGTACAACCATCTTTTTCTTCCTTCTCGCACTTGCCACCTCAGCCTTCGCTGACGGCGGCAAGTGCAGGCTGAAAGTCACCATGCCGCAGAAAATGGCGGACGGCGCAACGGGCATACGCCTCAACATCACATTGGAGACAGAGCGCGGAGAGGTCGCCGTGGGCGACATAGCCCTCACAGCCGATGACGACTCTATGCTTGTCGGCATGGCAGAGATAGAGGCAGAAACGCCATACTGCGCTGCCGCAATATACGACATGGACCCTCATCTCGGCTTCTCGTTCATAGCAGAAAAAGGCACGGTGACCGTCGAAAGCGGCACCGGCAGAGGCTTCAAGGTCTCGGGCACACCGCTCAACGACGCGCTCGCGGCATACAACGCGGAGATGCAGGCACTCAACGGCACACGCAGCTACGCGGCGAAAGATTCGCTCACAGAGGCGTATATGCGCCGATATGCCGACACACCGCTGTTCTGCCATCTCTTCTGCTCGTCAAGGGCGGTGATTACGGCACAATTCAGCGACACGAAGAAAGAGGTGGAACGCCTCTGGAACATCGGCTCGGAAAAACAACGCGCCACGAAATACGCGCTCAACACCTACCGACGCATCTGCCAGAACAACATCTCGAACGGCATGAAGATGATCGACGTGGAGATTCCGAACGCCACAGTAGATGGCGGAAAGACAGTGCGCCTCTCTGACTACATCGGCAAAGGCAGATGGGTGATGATAGATTTCTGGGCGTCGTGGTGCGTAGGATGCCGCCAGGCGATACCGTTCGTGAAACAGGCATACGAAGAGGTGAAAGACAAAAACGTCACCTTCATCAGCATCGCCGAATGGGACAAACGGCCCGCCGCGCTGAAAGCCATCGCCGAAGAGGACATGCCGTGGCTGCAACTCATCGACGAGAAAGGCAGATGCGGAGAGGCGTACATGTTCAGCACCATACCGCGCCTCATGCTCTTCGCGCCCGACGGCACGCTCGCCGAGACAAACCTCTATGCGCGCGGGCTGGCCGAAATTCTCAGAAAGGCTATGAGTGAGCAGCCAAAAGGCTACGAGTGAGCCGTCAAAAGGCTCTTAGTGGAGACGCAAGACATAACATCTTGTGACCGTATGGTAGCAGTCAAAAGTTCGTATGGTAGCAGTCAAAAGTTCGTATGATAGCAGTCAAAAGTTCGTATGGTAGCAGTCAAAAGTTCTTGCGCCTCCTTTCAGACGAAAAAACAGCAGCGACAAACGTCATGGCTGAAACGTTAATTTTGGCGAATAATGCTTAATAAAGAGATATTACGCGACATTTCCTGCCATTCCCATGTAGCCGAAAGCATCATCAAAGCGTATTATAAATAAATTCAAGATACTGTGATAAATTCCAAGCTTTCACAGTATCTTGAATAAAGAAAAACCAACAACTTTTTTATCCGCATTCTGATTACAATGAAAAAAACAATATCCTTAATAGCCATCCTCACAATCGCCCTCAGCGCGATGGCACAGACAAACTTCCGCCACATATCCTTCGCCGAGGCGCAGAAAGCCGCCAAGGCTGAGAAGAAACTCATCTTCGTAGATTTCTACACCTCATGGTGCGGGCCATGCAAGATGATGGCGCGCGACGTCTTCCCGCAGCAGAAGGTGGGAGAGTTCATGAACGAGCGCTTCGTATGCGTGAAATACGACGCCGAGAAAGAAGAGCTCGACCTTGTGAAAAAGACAAACGTCACCGCCTATCCCACCTTCGTCATCTTCGACGCTGACGGAAAAGAGGTGAACCGCAAGGAGGGCGGAGCATCGGCCGAGGCGTTCATCGCTGACATTGACCGCCTCAGCGACACAGAACTCACGCCAGAGAAAATCACCGCGCGATACGCCAAAGGCGAACGCTCGCCAAGACTCGTCAAGGTTTACGCCGCCATGCTCACAGAAGAAATGTACAACTCAAGGCGCGAACGGGAGGCGAAGAAAGCGCAAAGAGACAGCGTGGTGAACGGCTATTACGGCACGCTCTCCGACAAAGAGAAACTCTCGAAAGAGAATTTCTTCCTCTACTCAGAATATTGCGAGCGCACCGCCGACCAGAAGATGCAGTTCTTGTATGCCAACAGAGACAAGGTGAAGAAAGCGGACAAGGCGGAAGCCGAAACCATTCTGAAGAAGGCATACACCCGAGAGCTCTCAGCTTCGATAATGTTCACTGAGCCTTTCAATGCCGATGCCTACAAGACATTCCGCCAGCAGCTGACAGCCCTCGATTTCATTGACAAGGCAGAGACGCAGCCGCTGCTCGGCGTGCTCGACGCATACGCCACAGGCGACATTGAGAAATATGTCGATGCCGTGGCGGAGAACGCAGGCGAGAAATACAACAAGTTAAGCTTCAGCATCTTCTACGGGACAAGCACCGCCCTGAAAAATGCCGCCAAGGAGACAAAGCAGAGAGCGGCACAGCTCATCAGAAAGACGCTCCCCGTAATGAGCGGCAACGAAATAGCGTTCATCGGAAGCACGCTGATGGATCTCGAAAAATAAGACCGACGAACATACTGTACATCAGGATAGGACAATAGTGTTTGTCCGGATTGGTAAACAATAATATATATATTCGC
>CALZMB010000013.1 GCA_945788485.1 uncultured bacterium
CGCATGTGCAGCCTTCGGGGTGGTCGTGATGATGATGCTCATGGCCGTGATGATGCTCGTGGCCGTGATGATGGTCGTGATGGTGATGCTCTTCGTCGTGATGGTGATGTTCTTCGTCGTGATGATGATGATGTTCGTGTTCGTGATCATCATCTTCGTCTTCCATCTCGTCGATGTGTTTCTCCACCTCCTGCACCCATGTAGCCGAGCCGGCGACGGCATTGAAGTCGAACGCGTGTGTGTTGAGCAGCGTCTGCAGCGGCACGTTGCAGAAGTCACATTCAATGATTTCAGCCTTAGGTTGCAGTGAGCGCAGAATCTCTTTTGTGCGTCCGAGTTCAGCTTTCGACACTTCGCTTGCCTTGTTCAGGAGTATGGTGTTGCAGAATTCGATTTGCTGAATGACAAGGTTCTCTATGTCTTCTTCTTCGATATTCTGCTTCATGAGGTCGAGGCCGCCTTCGAACTCGTCTTTCAGTCTCAGCGCATCGACGACGGTCACTATGCTGTCCAACTCCGCCGTGCCGTATCTTGTGTATTCATCGCCCATCTGCGGCATAGAGCAGATGGTCTGTGCGATAGGCATCGGCTCGCAGATGCCTGATGCTTCGATGACGATATAATCGAATTTCTGCATCTTCATCAAGTCTTGTATCTGTTGCACGAGGTCCATTTTCAGCGTGCAGCAGATGCATCCGTTCTGCAGCGGGACGAGCGAGTCGTCGTTCTGTCCCACCACGCCGCCTTTCTGTATGAGGTCAGCGTCGATGTTTATCTCTCCGATATCGTTCACGATGACGGCAAACTTGATGCCCTGTTCGTTAGCGAGGATGCGGTTGAGCAGTGTGGTTTTGCCGCTGCCGAGGTAGCCGGTGAGCAGCAGGACAGGTATTTTCGTATGGTTCATAGTCAGTGTCTGTAGTGCTTTTTTATATGTCTCTATAGTTTGCAAAGTTACACATTATTTTCCATACTCTATACTTTTATGTCTGAAAATTGACGTAAAGCGAATTATTTTTGATAATTTTTACATCCGCAGTTTGCTGTAAACGATAAAAGCATTAACTTTGTGGTCAGAAATCCGGCAGTATGTTCTTCCGGGTCAGACGACTAACCCTTGAATCTCCAAAAACCAGTATCTATGAAGATAAAATTATTATCAGTGTTTTTCTTTGCCGTCTCTTCGTTGATGGCGGCAGGCGGTTACATGCCCACCGAGAGCGGTGTTGTAGTGAAATTGTCGCAAGCGATGCCGGGCGGCGCACATCTTGTCCGTCTTCAGGTTGTTGGCGACAAGATAGTCCGTGTCTCCGCCACAGCCACCGATGAGTTCTCCGACCCTAAGAGCCTCATTGTAGTTCCCCAGAGCGCGGCAACCCCTTTTGATGTCCGCGAAGAAGGCAACCAGGTCGTAGTGTCAACAAAGAGTCTGCGCGCCGTGGTGAACACCGAGACGGGCGAAGTGCTTTTCACAGACCCTTCGGGCAAAGTCATTCTTCAGGAGCAGAAGGGCGGGGGAAAGACTTTCGCGCCCTATACAGCGCGCCAGATACATGCCGACGGCACACCCGAGACGTATAACGGCTGGAGCATCCGCCAGGTTTTCGAGTCGCCTTCAGACGAGGCTTTCTATGGCCTGGGGCAGCATCAGGCAGACGAGTGGAACTATAAGGGCAAGAACGAGGAACTGTTTCAGTACAACACCAAGGTCAGCATACCTTTCGTGGTGTCGAACAAGGGCTACGGCCTGTTGCTCGACAGCTACTCGCTGTGCCGTTTCGGCAATCCGCGCGACTATGAGCAGCTCCACCGACTCTTCCGTCTCTACGACCGCGACGGCAATGCGGGCGCTCTTTCGGGCGAATACTACCACTACAAACAGGAGACTGTCGTGCGCCGAGAGGATTCTCTGTATTTCGAGAATCTGAAATCGGCGAAGAATCTTCCTGACTTCCGTCTTGACAACTCGCGTGTGACATACGAGGGCACTATAGAGCCTCTCGCCACCGGCGAGTATCATTTCTGCCACTATTATTCCGGCTATCAGCGCATCTTCATCGACGGCAAGAGCGTCTATACAGAAGATGTCGCAGGCAAAGGCAGCGACACGCAGACCATCTGGCGCACGGCATGGAACCCGAACGCCCGCAAGTTCAAGATGCACATGGAGAAAGGCCGCCGCTACACGTTCCGCCTTGAATGGATTCCGGACGGCGGCGAGGCATACTGCGGCTTGCGTGCGTATGCTCCGGTCGCCAAGTCCGAGCAGTCGAAACAGTCGTGGTGGAGCGAGATGACACAGCAGCTCGACTATTATGTCATAGCCGGAGACGATGCCGACGAAATCATAAAAGGCTACCGCCAGCTCACGGGCAAGGCGCAGATTATGCCCGAATGGCTTCTGGGCTACTGGCAGAGCCGCGAGCGATACAAGACGCAAGACGAGATCGTGGATGCCTTGAAAGGATTCAGAGAGCGCAAACTGCCTATCGACAACATAGTGATGGACTGGAACTACTGGACACCCGACGAGTGGGGAGCCTTCACGTTCGACCCCTCGCGCTTCTCTTCTCCGAAGAAGATGATAGACGACATCCACGCCATGAACGCGAAAATCATGATTTCATGCTGGCCGAAATACTATCTCACTGTTGACAACTTCAAGGAGCTGAACGACAAGGGTATGATTTATCAGCAGTCGGTGAAGGATTCGCTTTACGACTGGTTGGGCTACCGCTATGCTTTCTATGACGCTTACGACGAGGCGGCGCGCAAGATTTTCTGGCGTCAGCTGTACGAGAAACTCGGCACCATCGGCATGGATGCCTGGTGGATGGACGCTTCAGAGCCTAATGTGCGCGACTGCACGGATATTGACTATCGCAAGCTGTTGTGCGGACCTACGAAATACGGGTCGTCAGACGAATACTTCAACGCCTATTCCATTGTCAACGCCGAGGCGATTTATGACGGCCAGCGCTCCTATGACACAGCTATCGAGAACGCCCGCCGCGCCGGCAACGACACTCCATCGTCGGCATGGCTTCAGGCAAACACGTCATGGAACCCGGACGGCCATGGCAACCAGTTCTCTCCCGACAACCGCCGTGTCTTCCTTCTCACGCGCAACGGCTTCGCTGCCGAGCAGCGCTATTCAACCGCTACATGGTCAGGCGATATAGGCACACGCTGGGAAGACCTGAAGGCCCAGATCACCGCCGGACTGAATTTCTCCATCTCCGGCGTGCCGTTCTGGAGCCAGGACATCGGCGGCTTCTCTGTCGAGAAACGCTACGAGAAGGCGCAGCAGCTGTTTGACGCCACCGGCGGAGAGAACGACGACCTGAAGGAATGGCGCGAGCTGAACGTGCGCTGGCATCAGTTCGGAGCCTGGGTGCCGATGTACCGCGCCCACGGACAGTTCCCATTCCGCGAGCCATGGAATATCGCTCCCGAGCGTCATCCGGCATACCAAGCCATCAAGAGCTGCCTGGAGCTGCGCTATCGTCTGATGCCTTACATCTACACCCTCGCTGCCGACGTGCATTTCAAGGACTACACCATCATGCGTCCGCTCATCATGGACTTCGCGAAAGACAAGAAGGTGGAGAACATCGCCTACCAGTTCATGTTCGGACCCTCTATCATGGTCAATCCGATATATGCCTACAAGGCTCGCGAGCGTGAGGTGTATTTCCCGAAGGACAATATGTGGTACGACCTCTACACCGGCGCCGTGGCGTCTCTCGGAGGCGAAACGAAGACTGTCGCCGCCCCTTACGAGCGCATCCCTCTCTATGTCCGCGCCGGCTCGATACTCCCGCTTGGCCCGCAGATAGAATACACCCGCCAGCGTCCGGCTGACAACATACGCCTCTACATCTATGAGGGACGCGACGCATCCTACACCCTCTACGAAGACGAAGGCACGAACTACGGCTACGAGGCAGGCAGATATGCCAACATCACGTTCACCTACGACAACGCCCGCCGCATACTCACCATCTCTCCGCGCGAAGGCTCTTTCCCCGGAATGTTGGCAGAACGGAAGTTCACCATCGTCACTGTCAGCCCGGAGAACCCCCTTCCTCTCGACCCGGATGCAGAAGGCGTGACGGTCGATTATACAGGCAAGAAACTCGTGCTGAAGCTGAACAAGCTGCAGCGCCGCAAATAAGACATCACGATACATATCCGCACAGCCGTTTCTCTTCATGCCGCCGCATGTCATAGAGAGGCGGCTGTGCCCGTAAGACAACGGCGACCGGCTGACTGGACAATGTTCCAAGTCAGCCGGTCGCCGTTGTATTGTTTTGTCGTATAATGATGGTTGATGTTATGCAGGGTGGTTCTATAAATTAGCCTTGACAGATTTCGATTCTATTTTCGAGGTCAAAGTGTAAGTGAGAGAGGTTTCCGTCCCCCGGGAAACGGGGGAACCGAAGGGGGTGCAATGCGGGCATTGTGACCGAGCGAACTTACAGTTTGAGCCGTTTCCGTCCCCCGGGAAACGGGGGAACCGAAGGGGGTTATAAGACTATTGAAAAGAGAACGAAAGATGACAAGACGTTACACCCCATTCTGAGAATATATCTACGGTGGTAATTTTTAGAAGCACCCTGTATTCATCATGCAGGCATAGTGATCGACAATGCCTACGAGGCGGCGCTCGCTGTCAGCGACAAGCACGCTGTGCACTTTGTAGCGTTGCATGATGTTCTGTATCTCCGTGATTTTCGTTCCTGGCGCCACCATCTTCGGCTCGCGTGTCATTATGTCGCTCACGGTGTGGTTGAAGAAATGCTCCTGCCAGCGTTCCATGGCGCGTCGTATGTCGCCGTCCGTTATCAGACCCGTGATGCGGCCGTCGTCGTCGAGCGTGATGCCCATGCCGAGCTTGCCTTTGCTGACATGTATGATGGCATCGCCGAGCCTCATGTCCTGCGCGATGACAGGCAGGTTCTCCCTGAACATGATGTCTTCGGCGGTGGTGAGCAGCCGCCGTCCCAGCTCCCCGCCCGGATGGAACTGCGCAAAGTCTCGCGGCTTGAAGTCTCTCATCTTCATCAGAGCCACGGCGAGCGCGTCGCCCATGGCGAGAGCAGCGGTGGTGGATGATGTCGGCGCGAGGTTCAGCGGACACGCCTCTCTCTCCACCCGCACCTTGACGTGAACAGTCGAGTGGCGTGCCAGCAGCGATTTCTCGTTGCCGCTCATGCCTATGATGGGCACGTTGAGATGCTGAAGCAGCGGGATGAAGCGCAGCAGCTCGTCGGTGTTGCCCGAGTTGGAGAGCGCGAGCACTACATCGTCCGGCGTGATGACACCGAGGTCGCCGTGGTAGATGTCAAGCGGATTGACGAAGAACGACGGCGTGCCGGTCGATGACAGCGTGGCGGCTATCTTCGCCCCGATGTGACCGCTCTTCCCCACACCCGTCACAATCACTTTCCCGCGGCAATGCAACATGAGGTTCACGGCATCGGCGAAACTGTCGTCTATAAGCGGAATAAGCGAGACGAGAGCGTCAGCCTCGTCCTGAAGGCATTGTCTGCCGTAAGACACGATATCTCTGTTCATGTTATATGTGGGCTATATGCACTTTGTCTGATTTTGAATTTGGCGGTGGGCATTTGCAGAACCCGCCTGTATCTGATAGATGTTTGCAGACCATGTCCTGACTGGGAGAGGGGTCAGCGCAGGCGTGTCTGCCGCTCATTCGGCAAGCAGCTTCTCGACGAGCGGCTTCAAATCGTCAAGCTGCAACATGTTCGCGGCGTCCGACAAACCCTTGTCCGGGTCGGGATGCACCTCGAAGAAATATCCCGTCGCGCCGAACGCCTTTGCCGCGAGAGCCATCTGCGGCACGAAACGGCGGTCGCCTCCCGTCTTGCCGTCAGCCCCTCCGGGGCGCTGCACAGAGTGTGTGCAGTCCATGATGACACGAGGCGTGTATTGCAGCATGTCAGGGATGTTGCGGAAGTCAACCACCAGATTGTTGTAGCCGAAGGCGTTGCCGCGCTCCGTCAGCCAGCACTCCTGCTCTATGCCCAGAGCCTTGAACGTGTCCGTCACTTTCTGCAACGGATAGCGCATGTCTGTCCCCGAGAGGAACTGCGCCTTCTTTATGTTCACCGTCCTTCCTGTCTTCGCCGCGGCGACGAGCAAGTCAGTCTGACGGCAGAGGAAAGCGGGAATCTGCAAGATGTCGCAAACCTCAGCCGCCGGCTCTGCTTGGCAGCTCTCATGTATGTCTGTGAGCACCCTAAGGCCATATTTCGACTTCACGTCAGCCAGCATCTGCAAGCCCCGCTCGATTCCCGGACCGCGGAAAGACGACAGCGATGTGCGGTTGGCTTTGTCGAACGACGCCTTGAAGATGATTTCCGTGCCGAGACAGCGGTTTATCTCCACTATCTTCTCTGCCACGATGTCGAGCAGCTCCGAAGATTCTATTACGCAGGGACCTGCTATGAATATAGGTTTCATGAATATGATTGTTTTTTTGAACAAGTAGCGGGACGGTGTCCGCCGTTTTCCCATCAGCGGGCAAAGTTACTAAAAAACGTCCATGTCGTAGCCAAGCCCTTGTCGTTTTTAACTTTTATTGTTTTTTGATTTCACTCCCGTGCCATCACCGGCAAATATGCCTCTCTCAGCCGCTGGTTTTCAGAGCCGAAGCCGCGTAAAATCTCTCAGAATGCCCCGTTTTTACACATATTTTAAGAAAACTATACACTCCCTAACTAAAATCCACGCGATATTCGCCGCTGAGGCAGGAGACAGACGTTTCTGCGGCAGGAATTTCGCGGTTTGTGTAAAGTGTTGGAAGACAGTGGATTGTAATTGTTGTGTCGGAAATATATGCCATACCAAGGCGGAAAAACAGTGGTTTAGAGTGCAAGATAGTCAATCTTGCAGCATAAAATAGTCAATCTTGGCTCGTCAGATAGTCAATCTTGCACTGTCAACAAGTGCTTTTCACACCCCAAAACAACGTTTTTTGGAGCGAAAAACACGAAAAAACGATGTGCTTGAACGTCCCTTTGACGTTCTCACAAAGAAAAACCAATGAAAACCCGTTGATTTTTCGGGTCGCGGAAAGTGTTAAGCGAGGTTAAGAAAACGGCAAATTTGCAGAGCTGACGAGTTATGTAGCCCTATTTAATTTGAGCCTGATGAAACACAACCCGTTGAAAATTATTAGGCCATTGACAGTGTTCATAGTAGGTTTTATTCTCTCCGCCTTACAACGCGTCAAGCACCCTCCGCGCCTTCTTCCTCCTTTTGTACTTCTTCGCATTGAAGATATGGTCGAGTGTTTTGAAAAAGTCAAAGCCCATGCCAGAGGAGCCGCTCATCATGTCGCTGCCCTTGGGAGGCGTGAAGCTGAACCTTCTTTGCGGACGCTTCCCCCATATCACCACCTCGTCTGTCGCCCGCCCGTTATTCAGCAGCACGATGGTGTCGGTGACTTCTTCTGGTGTAAGTATCCGTGTGAGATAGCCCCTTTTCTTGATTTTCATGACAGCGAATGAATCGGGGACGTGGAACGAGCCGTCCCAGATGGTTTTCCCCGCATCCCTGCCGTCTGCCCATATCTCCGCGTCGCGAATCCTCGCCCGCGTCTCTGCATCGACGACAACGGCTTCTTTTGGCGATACGCCTGCACTGTCGCCGACAGCCATCAGTGCTAAAAGTGAATAGAGTGCCAACATATTATTTGCCTGTAAACAATGATTACCGCGGGCAAAATTACAGAAAATATCTCTGTCGCCGACGATTTTCACAAAGTTTTAGACGCACAGACGGCATAATATATGTTAAGGCGGGTGCTGTAAAATGCCGCCACTGTAATTTTTTGCGGTTTCACTTCCGTATTCCGGAAAAAATGCGTATATTTGCAGACTGAACCAAAACATATCAACAATCATGACAAAACAGGATATCAGCATTTTGAAAGGCGAGGATGTTTTCTCGCTCATCGGAAAAGAGTGGATGCTCGTCACGGCGGGCGCGGACGGCAAAGTGAACACGATGACAGCCTCGTGGGGCGGCATGGGATGGCTGTGGAACAAACCCGTGGCGTTTGTCTTCATTCGTCCCGAACGCTACACGCACGAGTTTGTTGAACGCACAGAGCGTCTCACCCTCTCGTTCTTTGACGAATCCCGCCGCAAGGCGTTGCAGCTCTGCGGCACCGTCTCGGGCCGCGACCGCGACAAGATAAGTGAGGCAGGGCTGACACTTGAGACCCTTCCGACAGGAGCGACGGCATTTGCCGAGGCACGCCTTGTGCTCGACTGCCGCAAGCTCTACAAGGCAGATATGTCTGCAGACGGCTTCATCGACAAGGATGTGCTGGCACGATGGTATAACGACAAGCCGGGCGGAGGGCTGCACTCTGTCTATGTGGCGGAGATTGAAGGCGTGTATGCCTGAGCCCGCGTGAAGAGAGAGAGCCTTTTGAAACCGTATCAAACAACAAACCATAAATGACTATGAAACGACAACTGATGCTCGTGACGCTCTTGCTCACGTTGTTCGCTGCGCCGGCTTGCAGCCAGAAAACATTCACCCATCCCTGGCAGGGGAAGAAGATAGCGTATTTCGGAGATTCAATCACCGACCCGCGCGTGAAAGCCGGGACAAAGAAATGGTGGTCGCTGCTGAGCGAATGGCTCGATGCCACAAGCTATTGCTATGCGCGAAGCGGGCGACAGTGGAACGACATCCCGCGCCAGACGCAGGCGCTGCTCGACGAGCACGGGCAGGATGTGGATGCCATCATCATCTTTATGGGCACGAACGACTACAACCACGCCATACCGCTCGGCGAATGGTATGACATCGACGAGCGCGAGGTGGCTTACACTCGCAACAAACTGCCATACCGCCAGATGCGCCAGCACCGCTCGCCGGCGCTGAACGACACCACCGTGCGCGGCAGGATAAACATCGCGCTGAGCCAGCTGAAGGACCTTTACCCGACGAAACAGATTGTGCTGCTCACCCCAATCCACCGCGCCTTCTTCACGTCGGGCGAAAAGAACGTGCAGCCAGACGAGCTTTACCCAAACAGCGACGGCGTATGGCTCGACAGCTATGTCGAGGCGGTGAAAGAGGCGGGCAATGTCTGGGCGGTGCCGGTGATAGACCTCCATGCCCTCTCCGGGCTATATCCCGTTGCTGACAGCCACGCGCAGTTCTTCGCAAGGCCGGACGGCGACCGCCTGCATCCGAACGATGCCGGGTATGAACGCATCGCGAAGACGCTCTACTACCAGTTGCTGTCACTGCCCGTATTCTGATCTGTGCCAGCGATGCTGCGGAGAAAAAATGAGGCAATTATGTTTTTTTTGCGCAAAACATTATGCGGAACAGAATATATGACGTAACTTTGCAGGCGATAAGCAAGAACAAAACATTTTTTACAAACCCATAAAAAAACAACTACGATTATGAAAAAGTATGTTTGCGACGTTTGCGGATGGGAGTATGACCCGGAAGTAGGCGTACCTGAAGCAGGTATCGAACCAGGCACACCGTTTGAGGAACTGCCTGATGATTTTGAATGTCCGCTGTGCTCTGTCGGAAAAGACCAGTTCTCTGAGGTGTAACAATCCTGCCAGAACCATAAAAAAACAACACTCCCGCTCCATGTAGCAGATAGGCGCAAACCTGCCTGCCTCTCTATGGAGCGGGAGTGTTGTTTTTAATTTACAATTTATAATTTATAACGGACTTTACAGTACATATAACTTGCTTAGCCCGTCAACTGAAACCGCTGGTGGCGTCGCCGCTACTGCCTGACAAGATTCCTGCCTGCGTCTATGCGGAGGAAGATGAAGAGGAGGATGGTGAATCCCCACAGCGACGAGCCGCCGTAGCTGAAGAACGGCAGCGGAATGCCGATGACTGGCGTGAGGCCGAGCACCATGCCGACATTGATGAAGACATGGAAGAGGAAGATGCTCAGCACGCAATAGCCGTATATCCTGCCGAACTTGAACGGCTGGCGTTCGGCGAGGTGTATGAGCCTCAGGATGAGGGCGAGGAAGAGCAGAAGCACTCCCGCAGAGCCGAGGAAGCCCTCTTCTTCTCCCACCGTGCAGAAGATGAAGTCGGTGTCCTGCTCTGGCACATACTTCAGCTTTGTCTGCGTGCCGTTGAGAAAGCCTTTGCCCTGAAGGCCGCCTGAGCCTATCGCTATCTCGCTCTGATGGACGTTGTAGCCGGCTCCTGCCAGGTCTTCCTCAAGACCGAGTAGGACATTGATGCGCTCGCGCTGATGCTTCTGCATCACTGAGTTGAGGACGTGGCTCGACGAATAGAAGAATGTGACGGAACCGAGAGCGAAAGCCAGGATGAAGAAATATCCGGCAAGACGTTCGCGAAGCCCGTGATAGAGCAGAATGCCGAGGATATAGGCTGTCAGCGCAAGCTGGACGTAGCAGCAGTCGAATGGGATGATGAACTTCGAGAATGCTACGGCAAGCACGGTGACGACTGCCGTCACGGTGGCGAGATGCCGCGTCAGTGGCTTGTCGTTGCAGTAGATGCGCACCATGCAGATGGTGAAGAGATGCACCATGGCGAGAACGGCGAACTTGCCTAAAGAGGTGGGCATGGAAAGCAACTCTGCATCCTCGTATCTGATGCCTACGACGAAATATGCCACCATGGCTACGCCAGTGAAGAGGATGGAGCCGGGCATGCCCTCTCTGTAGAACATGAGGAAGAGCGAGAGATAGACAAGGGCAGAGCCGGTCTCCTTCTGCGCGATGATGAGAAGCATGGGCAGGAGGACGACAGCGGCAGCCATGGCGAAGTCGCGCGTCTTGCTGAGCGAGAAACCGTAGGTGGACATCAGCTTCGCGGCTGCCAAAGCCGTAGCGAACTTGGCGAACTCCGCCGGCTGCAGACGCAGCGGTCCGAGCACAAGCCACGAGCGCGAACCTTTTATCTCATGCGGGTTGAATATCGTCGCGAAGAGAAGGATGATGAGCGCAGCATAGATGATGAGCGCGAAAGTGGAATAGAAGCGGTCGTCCATCATGAGGATGACGAAAGCGAGACATATCGATGTGCCTATCCATACGATTTGCATGCCTGAACGCGAGGCGAGGCTGAAGATGTCTGTGTCGCCGAAAGAGTAGCTGGCGCCGCAGACGCTCACCCATCCGAAAGAGAGGAGAGCGAGGTAGATGCCTATCGTCCACCAGTCGAGCGAACGGAGTATGCCTTTGCTGTTATCTGTTCCTTGAGCCATATGCTATTCGTCTGTGTTGGAAGTCGTCAGCGCGTTTCTCGCTGGCGGCGGAAAGTTTGCCGTTGATATATTTTTCCATCATCAGCGCACCGATAGGCACGCCGTAGTCAGCACCGAAGCCGCCGTTCTCTACATAGACGGCGATGGCGATGCGGGGATTGTCCATTGGGGCGAATCCCATGAAGACAGAGTGGTCTTGGCCGCGGTTCTGAGCCGTGCCCGTCTTGCCGCAGACAAGATAGTCGGAGCGGTTGGCGGCGCGGCAGGTGCCTTGCACGACTGACGACCTCATGCCTGACACAACCCAGTCGTATGCGCTGCGCGAGGCTTTCGTGTAGTGGCGTTTCGTGAAGAGAGTGTCTAACGGCTCGCCTTTCACCTTCTTCACGACATGCGGCGTGATGTAGTAGCCGCGGTTGGCAATGGTGGCGCCGAGGTTGGCTATCTGGAGCGGCGTGAGATTCACCTCTCCCTGGCCGATGGAGATGGAGATGATGGTCAGGCCGTTCCATGAGCCCTTGTATGCGTTGTCATAGTAGTCGGCGTTGGGGATGAGGCCGCGTTTCTCGCCCGGAAGGTCGATGCCGAGCTTGTAGCCGAAGCCCATGGAGACCATATAGTCTCGCCAGGTGTTCATGGCGTTCTGTGTAGTGCCGTATTTCTTCCGAGCTCCTATCATGTGGTACAGCCCCCAGCAGAAATAGGCGTTGCATGATGTGCTGAGAGCTCCTACGATGGGCAGCGGAGAGGCGTGTCCGTGGCATCCGACATGCAGGCCTTTGTACTGGAAACCGTGATAGCACGGATAAACGGTGTGGGGCGTGGTGATGCCTTCGGTCATGAAAGTCAGAGCCTGAGAAGTCTTGAACGTGGAGCCCGGAGGATACTGACCCATTATCGAACGGTTGAGAAGCGGACGCCAAGGGTCGCGAGACAGGAGGTCGTGGTTCTTTCCGCGTTTGCGCCCAACCATGCGGCGAGGGTCGTAAGTAGGAGACGATACCATGCAGAGCACCTCGCCAGTTGAAGGCTCGATGGCGACGATGGAGCCAATCTTGCCTTCGAGAAGACGCTCGCCGAGTGCCTGGAGCTCGATGTCGAGAGAGAGGGTGAGGTCTTTTCCCGCAACAGGCTTGTGGTCGTAAAGGCCGTTGTTGTATTTCCCCTGAATGCGTCCGCGGGCATCGCGCAGCAGAATCTGTACGCCCTTCTCGCCGCGCAGCTGCTTCTCGTAGTATCGCTCTACGCCAAGTTTGCCTATGTAGTCGCCCGCCTGATAATAGTCGTCATCCTCTATGTCGTATTGCGACACCTCGGCGACATCTCCAAGCACATGGGCGGCATAAGGATATTGGTATTGCCTGATGGAACGTTTCTGGACATAGAAGCCGGGGAAACGGAACAGCTTCTCCTGAAACATGGCAAACTCCTGCTCGGAAAGCTGTGACATGAACAGCTGTTGCGTGAATCGGGAATAACCTGGATTACGGTTGTAGTCTTTTATCTCCGACATGCGTTTCTCGTAGAACTGGGGCGTGATGCCGAGAGCCTCGCAAAATTCGAGAGTGTCGATGTGTCCGCGTTGCTCGTTCATGATGACCATGAGATCGTAAGACGGCTCGTTATAGACAAGCAGCTTGCCGTTGCGGTCGGTGATGACTCCTCGTGACGGATATTCTATCTTTTTGAAGAACGCATTCGAATCCGCGCTCTTGCGATAGTCGTCGCTCATTATCTGCAGGACAAAGAGGCGTATGATATAAATGACGACGATGGCAGTGGCCACGCCGCCTATTACGTATTTACGATTTTCTAATTCGTAGTCCACAGTGTGAGAAAAGAAAGATGAATGGGGATGCTGTTATGCTGAAATGTTGCCGCTTCCTCCTGAATAATAATATATCTACCTTATTATATATATTATGCATGCCTGAGATATAATACCTGAAACGCGGCGTGAATAGTCATCGTCAGATGCGAATCTTCTCTATGGCAAGCATGATGACAAGCGAGAGGAGCGTGCTGCCTCCCACACATTCTGCCCACAGTATGGGGTTGAAGAACGTGAATGTCTCAAGAGTGAAGAACGTGATGCAATAGATGAGGGTGATGATGAGGCTGTAGGTGACATACTTCAGCCATCCCATGCTCTTGAACGAGGGAGTGAGGCTCTCGCCGTCGTCGTCGTTGACGAAGAGACGCAGAACAGCCGGTTGTATGAGTCCTATGAGTGTCATGGCTCCCGCTGCCACGCCGGGCGTGTTGGCAAAGATGTCAATGAGCAGGCCGGTGGTGAAACACCATACCAGCGCGCTCCATCGAGACTTTCCTAACTCAAAATGCAGCGGCAGCATGAGATAGATCATGGGGGTGGCGATGTTGAAGATATGTATGCGGTTGAACACCAGCACCTGTACGGTCGCCAGTACGAGCATCAGCGCGAGACGTTTGAAAAAATCTGTTGTCATTTGGATGAGAACTTTATAGTTTGTCTTTTTTCATCTTGATAGAATCTTCTGCCGCACGCAGGATGTTGATGCGTTCGCGCAATGACTTGTCGTCGATGACGCACACGTTGCGCAGATTGCCGAAATCGGTTGACAACTCTACCATCAGCCGGTAGGAGAGACCGTCGGGAGAGTTATAGACATGCAGTATCTTGCCGACCATCACGCCTTTCGGGAAAACGGAACTGTAGCCCGAGGTGACGACTTTGTCGTAGAGACGGAAATGTGCATGGCGCGGTATGTCGTCAACGTAGGCGTATCTTGACGAGCCGCCTTCCCAGTGCAGGTATCCGAAATATCCTCTGCCCTCGATGCTGCAACTGATTTTAGAGTGTGAAGAGAGGACGGGAATCACTACGCTGTAGTTCGCCGTCGCCTGATAGACGATGCCTACGACACCCGTACCGCAGACAACGCCCATGTCTGGGCGCACACCGTCTGCCGTACCCTTGTCGAGCGTGATGAAGTTGTCTGCCTTGTCGATGCTGTTGCTTATCACCTTTGCCGGTATGATGCGGCTGCCATGCAGGGCTGCCTGCAAGGTGCGTTCAGTGATGCTTGTGTCTTGTGTCGCGTCGAGGAGACGTTCGTTGAGCAGCGCCACTTGCTTCTCAAGATAGACGTTACGCTGTGTGAGACGCTCGTTCACCTTGGTCAGAGAGAAGAACTGGTTGACGGCAGATGAGGCTTCATATACCTTGCCCGACACAATATTGGCAGACGTGAACCACACGCTGCCCTGATACCCGTTGAACTGGAAGAGGAGCATCATGGATATTATCTCAAGCATGATGAAGACGAACCAGTGATGATATTTCTGCAGGAAATCGGCTAAGTTGTGCATTTGTCTGTGGTGGAGAATGTTGCAGGCAGTGGAGCAGAGCCTCCGGCGTCACCCGCCTTCTGCTCGCTTGTCCGCGGCCATAATCAGTAAAGGCAGGCGTTGTCCTTGGAATAGCGGACGCTGCCTGCCTTGTCTGTTGTGATATTATCTCATGAGGAAAGAGAAGCGGTCAACGTTCTTCAGTGCTATGCCAGCACCTTTTGCTACAGAATGGAGCGGGTCGTCGGCGATGTGGAAAGGAATGTTGATCTTGTTCTGGAGGCGTTTGTCAAGGCCGCGGAGCAGCGCGCCGCCGCCAGAGAGATAGATGCCGTTCTTCACAATGTCGGCATAAAGCTCTGGCGGTGTGTTCTCAAGAGCGTTGAGCACTGCATTCTCAATCTTCACGATTGTCTTGTCGAGACAGTGTGCAATCTCCTGATAGCATACCGGCACTTCCATAGGCAGGGCGGTGATGCGGTTCGGACCGTGTATGACGTAGTCTTCGGGCGCCTCGTCGCCGAGGTCTGTGAGTGCAGAGCCGACATGTATCTTGATGCGTTCTGCCATACGCTCAGAGACTTTCACGTTGTGTTGTCTTGACATATACTCCTGGATGTCGGCCGTGAGGTCGTCGCCTGCTGTTCTGATAGAGTTGTTCGATACGATGCCGCCGAGCGAGATGACAGCTATCTCGGTAGAGCCGCCACCTATATCGACTATCATGTTTCCTTCAGGAGCTTCAACGTCAATGCCGATGCCGATGGCTGCTGCCATAGGTTCAAATATGAGATAGACGTCGCGGCCGTCAGCATGTTCTGCCGAATCGCGCACTGCACGCAGCTCGACTTCTGTCGAACCTGACGGTACGCCGATGACCATGCGGAGCGACGGAGAGAAGAGACGGCTGCCGGAGTGGACCATCTTTATCAGTCCGCGCATCATCTGCTCGCAAGCGGAGAAGTCGGCTATCACGCCATCGCGCAACGGACGTATCGTGCGGATGTTGTCGTGCGTCTTCTCGTACATCATTTTTGCTTTGGCGCCTACAGCTATCATCTTGTCTGTGCGGCGGTCGAGAGCAACAACCGAAGGCTCGTCAACAACAATCTTGTCATCACTGATGATTATGGTGTTGGCGGTGCCGAGGTCCATTGCTATTTCTTGTACAAATGAGAGGAATCCCATAATGTCTGTATGTTTTGTTTGTTATGTCTGGTGTTCTGGTGTTCTGTGCCGTGGCTTAAGCCTGCTGCTGCTCAAACCATGCGTTGATGGCGGTGTCGTAGTGGCTGCTGACGCCGAAAGCGCGTGTAGCGAACAGTCGTCTCTGCGCTTCTGTCGTCTTCGCGCCTTGCTCGTTCACGATGTCGAGCAACATTCCGTATTCGGCTTTTGAAGGTATGATGACGACATCCTTGAAGTTCTTTGCGCCGGCGCGGATGAGCGAGATGCCGCCTATGTCGATTTTCTCTATGATGTCTGCCTGTGACGCTCCGCTTGCCACTGTCTGCTCGAAAGGATAGAGGTCAACGATGACGAGATCTATCTCTGGTATCTCATATTGTGCCATCTGCTCTCTGTCGCCCTCGTTGTCACGTCGTGCGAGGATGCCTCCGAACACTTTCGGATGCAGTGTCTTCACTCTCCCTCCAAGGATGGAAGGATATGTCGTCACGTCTTCTACTTTCTGACACTCATATCCCAATGATTCGATGAATGTCTGTGTGCCTCCGGTAGAGAGGAATTTGACGCCTTCGCTGTTCAGCTTCTCCAGCAACTGGTTGAGCCCGTCTTTGTGAAACACTGATATCAGTGCTGTCTTGATTGTCTTTGTTTCTGCCATGTCTTTGTCTTTCTGTGTTCAAATGCTATGTATTGTTGTTTTCTCTTGTCTTTCTGCCAAAGTCTCCGCGGCGTGGCGGGGAAACGGTCTGGCAATGTCATTCCGCGTTTTTCTTGAGCTGAATGCCTACATCGTTTATCCCGGGCAGGATTTCGCGTTTCATGTTATGCCTCACCTTGACGTGTATGCTGTCGCCGTGCAGATAGAAGTGTTTGCGTAGCGGCAGGTCGAACTGATAGATGGTGACGCCGTGTCCGAGCATGTTCCCGCGTCGGTCGGTGACATGACAAGTGATGGTGTCGTTTATTGTCTGTCTTGACGGGAATACTGTTTGGTCAACGACGATGTGAAGGTTCTGGAAGGGATAGATGTCGCTGATGCGCAGTTTTAGAGTGAGAGCGTATGTGCCGCTCTCTTTCAGAGAGTCTATCCCGAACTCGAGAGCCTTGTTTTTCTCCCATCCCTCGGTGTTGGCATGCTGGTAGTTGTTATAGACGATGCTGTTGTCACATGCCGTCAGGCATATCACCGTGAGAAGTATCGTCAGTGCTATGGTTGCTCTTCTCATTCTTGCGCGGTTTCTTCTTCTTCTTTTTCTTTGCTTTGTCAAAGCGTGTGATGTCTTCGCTTTCAATGAGGTCTTTGGGCTTTGCGGCGCTGAGGTCCGTCTCCTCGTCGTTCAGTTCGGCGGGTTTCTCGCCCCTTTTGTTCATCTCGATAATCTCGTTGGCACGTTCGGCAGAGATTGTCTCAAGGTTTGCGGCGAGGCGCTTGTCCGTCGAGTATGTCACTGTCCCGGCGAGAATATCCTGCTTGAAGAAGTAGTAGTCGCCGTCCTGTGTGGTGAGCACTGCATCTTTTGGCGGCAGTTTCTTGCCTGCCTCGAGATATGTGTCAACCTCGTAGTTCAGGCAACATTTCAGTTTTGCGCACATTCCCGCCAGTTTCTGTGGGTTGAGCGAGATGTCCTGGAATCGTGCGGCGTTGGTTGAGACGCTTGAGAACGACTTCATCCATGTGGCGCAGCAGAGTTCTCTGCCGCATGGGCCAGTGCCTCCTATTCGTCCTGCCTCCTGTCGTGCGCCGATCTGTTTCATTTCTATCCTGACGCGGAAGACTTCTGCCA